>NZ_JBISDI010000024.1:0-59667 GCF_051162045.1 Anaerozeibacter quisquiliarum | reverse complement strand
CTTCGGGTCACGCGCATCTGCCTGTGGGTATATGCGCGTGAGTTGGGGACGGGGGAACCGGAATTGATTCCCCGTCGGGGCGCACCCGGCCGCGCCCTTGGGGGGGGAATCCATAGGCACTGGCCAGGCCAGTATCTATGGCTGAACATGGAGGGCCACGGCCCTCCAAACCTCCCAATGAAGGCTCACAGCTGGTGTTTCACCCGCTCCTGCTCCTCATGCCGCTTGGCATTGTTGAAGCGGTCGGTGGTGCCGACGAGGTACCCGGTGATGCGGCGGATGCGCTCGAACTTGTGCTCGTCCTCGCTGCGGCCGCAGTGCGGGCAGCAATCGCCGATCACGCCGTTGAATCCGCACAGCGGGTCGCGGTCTACCGGGTGGTTGATCGAGCCGTAGCCGATGCCGGCCTCCTTCATGACGCGCACGATCTTCTCGAACGCCTCGAGGTTCTGGCTGGCATCGCCGTCGAGCTCCACATAGGAGATGTGCCCGGCGTTGGTCAGCGCGTGGTAAGGCGCCTCGATCCTGATCTTGTCGACCGCCTTGATGGCGAAGTACACCGGTACGTGGAAGCTGTTGGTGTAGTAGTCGCGGTCGGTGACGCCCGGGATCGACCCGAAGCGCTTGCGGTCGATGCGCACGAACCGGCCCGACAGACCTTCGGCCGGGGTGGCGATCAGCGTGTAGTTCATTTGCGCCTTGCGGCTCTCCTCGTCGAGGCGCGCGCGCATGTGCCCGATGATCTCAAGGCCCAAATTCTGCGCCTGCCTACTTTGGCCGTGATGCTCGCCGACCAGCGCGACCAGCGTCTCGGCCAGGCCGATGAAGCCCACCGACAGCGTGCCGTGCTTGAGCACCTCGCGCACCTCGTCGTTCCAGGAAAGCTTCTCGCTGTCCAACCACACGCCCTGGCCCATCAGGAACGGGAAGTTGAGCACGCGCTTGCGCGCCTGGATCTCAAAGCGCTCGTTGAGTTGCTCGATCACCAGGTCGAGCTGGCGGTCGAGCTCCGCGAAGAACCACTCGACGCTGTGATTCGCCCGGATCGCGATGCGGGGCAGGTTGATCGAGGTGAACGACAGGTTGCCCCGGCCGTTGGATATCTGCTGCTCAGGGTCGTGCACATTGCCGATCACGCGTGTGCGGCAACCCATGTAGGCGATCTCGGTCTCCGGGCGGCCGGGCACGTAGTACGGCAGGTTGAACGGCGCGTCCTGGAACGAGAAATTGGGGAACAGCCGCTTGGCCGATACGCGGCAGGCCAGCTGGAACAGATCGTAGTTGGGGTCGCCGGGGTTGAAGCTGATCCCCTCCTTGACCCGGAAGATCTGGATCGGGAAGATCGGCGTCTCTCCGCCGCCGAGCCCCGATTCGGTGGCCAGCAGCAGCTCGCGCATGGCCAGCCGCCCCTCGGGCGAAACATCGAGGCCGTAGTTGATCGAGGAAAACGGCACCTGCGCGCCGGCGCGCGAGTTCATCGTGTTGAGGTTGTGCACCAGCGCCTCCATCGCCTGATAGGTGGCGCGCTCGGTCTCCTGCACCGCCTTCTTATGGGCGAACGCCTGCACGCGCTGCACATCCTCCACGCCCTTTTCGGCGAGCAGCGCCGCCTCCGCCTCTAAGTAGGGCTCGTTCTGCGTGAGCGTAGGGCTAAGAGCGCGCGCTTTGAGCTTGGCGGCGCAGTCCTTGGCGAAGGACTCGGCGTCCGGATCGCCGCACACCAGCTCGAGCGCGCGCGCCATGTTATCCCGATAGCGCTTGGAGAAGGTCTTCTTGACCCCCTCGGCCATCGCGTAGTCGAAGTTGACCACCGATTGGCCGCCGTGCTGATCGTTCTGGTTGGCCTGAATCGCGATGCAGGCCAGCGCCGAGTAGCTGGCGATGTCGTTGGGCTCGCGCAGCACGCCGTGCCCGGTCGAAAAGCCGCCGCTGAACAACTTAATCAGGTCGATCTGGCAGCAAGTGGTGGTCAGCGTCAAAAAGTCCATGTCGTGGATGTGGATGTCGCCTTCCTGGTGCGCGCGGGCATGCTCGGGCTTGAGCACGAACATCTGGTTGAACTGCTTGGCGCCCTCCGCGCCGTACTTGAGCATCGCGCCCATGGCGGTGTCGCCGTTGATGTTGGCGTTCTCGCGCTTGATGTCGGAATCGATGGCGGCGGAAAAGGTGATGTCCTCGTAGATCTGCATCAGGCGCGTGTTCATCTCCCGAGCGCGGCTGCGCTCGGCCCTGTAAAGGATGTAGCTCTTGGCGGTGCGCACGAAGCCGTTCTCGATCAGCACGCGCTCCACCGCGTCCTGCACCCCTTCCACGGTCGGAAGGCCGGAAGATCCGCCGTCCTCGATCACAGCCACTACCTGCGAAGTCAGCTCACGCGCCGTCTGCTTAGCGTTAAGGTTTCCGGTGGCCGAAAACGCCTTCATTATGGCGTCGGTAATCTTGTCTTGATCGAAGGGCATCTGCCGTCCGTCGCGCTTGATGATGGTATCCAGCATGGTGACACTCCCTTTGACTTAAGTCGGCGCAAAAAAAAGCACCCGTCTGCAAATACATTATATGGTGGTCGCTCGGCGCTGTCAACACAATTTCTGGGGTTCGTCGCATTCTGGGGTCGAATTTTACCGGGCGTTCGCCCCGATCCGCCCACCCCGGAAGTGATAAAAATTTTCCCCCAGATTTTTCGTGCAATCGGCCGTTTGGCAGAGTGGACAGCCTTTGATAGAATGAATAGATTGGATATGGGGAGGGATCGCACATGGGTAACGCGCGCATCGTGTCGCAATCGGATCAGGGCCTCAAGGTGTGCGCCGCGGCGGCGCGCATATCGACCACCGAGGGGGGCGCGCTTGGGCTGCTCGAGGGGCGCATGGGCGGCGACCGCGATCGGATGCTGGTCAAGAAGGTGCTGTCCTCCGGCCACAAGTCGCTGATCGAGCACCACGCGCTGACCGTGGCGATGGACTCCGTCAGCGTGCTGGCCGAGCAGTTCCTGATCGAGTCGCGGCTCGTCGCCTTCACGGTCAAGTCGCGCCGATACGTGGATTTCGGCGGCGCGGGATTTTACGTTCCGCCCTCGCTGACTGGCGAGCTGCGCGCGCGCTACGAGTCGGCGATGCGCGACAGGTTTTCGGACTATGCGGCGCTCGTCAAACTGGGCGTGCCACTCGAGGACGCCCGGTTTGTGCTGCCCTACTGCTTTGCCTCGCACTTCTACATGACGCTCAACGCGCGCTCGCTGCTCCAGTTGATCTTTGCGCTGCGCTATGGGCGAGGCAGTGCGTTTGAGGAGTTGCGCGCGCTCGGCGAACAGCTGGCGGCGCAGTTCGAAGCGCTGTACCCCGGCGTGATCGAGGCCGAGCGCGCGCACCATCCGGACGCGCGCCCGGCAAGGCTGGTTGCCGAGCTGCACGCGAGCGCGCCGGCTCAGCCGCGCGTGACGCTGACCGCAGCGCCGGCGGACGCCCCGGCCGCGCTCGAGCGGGCGCTCGATTTCACCGGCCGCTACCGGATGGACGAGCTGCGCGAGCTCACGCGCGACGCCCGCGCGCGCGAGCTCGAGGCGCTCTGCTACACCTTCCTGCTCGAAGGCGTGTCTCAGGCCTGCGTGACCCACTTCGCGCGCCACCGCATGCAGTCGCCGCTGTTCGAGCCGGCGCTGCATACGCTGAACCGGGGACGGTACGTGCTGCCGGAAACGGTCGCCGCGGAGGGCGGCGAGGCGCTCGAACGCTACGAGGTTGCGTTCCGTGCAAACGAACGTACCGCCCGCGCGCTCGGCGAGGACGGCCTGGCCCCCGAATTGCTCAGCTATTTCGCGCTCAGCGGACATACGGCCCGGCTGATGCTGACGATGAATGCGCGGGAGCTTTCGCACTTCATGCGGCTGCGCACCTGTGAGCGCGCGCAGTGGGAGATTCGCGCTTTTTCGCAGGAGATGCTGCGAAAGCTCACCGGTTCCTTCCCCGAATTGTTCCGCTGGTACGGCCCCGGCTGCGCCGTGACCGGTCGATGCCCCGAAGGGCGATTGAGTTGCGGGCGGCCCAAAACATTATAAATGTAGTCTCGCGCCGACAGGGTGGGCGGCCGCAGGCCGCCCCTACGGGGTTCGCCCTTCCCGCCCCTGCCTTAGCCCTATATATCCTCCCACCAGGTACGCCGCCGCGCGCCAGAGTTGGCGCGCAAAGGCGTAGCCGAGCGCGGCGCCCGGCGTCATGGTGCGGGCGTTCAGCAGCGTCAGCGCGGTGCCCAGCGCCATTGCGAGCACGGCGGCCGCCGCGCCGACGACGGCGCGCGCGGCGGGATGGAGCTTTTCCGCCCGTATGTAGCCCTCGGCCATCATCAGGCCGGCGGCAACATACGTAAACGCCATCGCGCCGTCGATCAGGTCGAGCAGCCAGGCAAGCAACACGCCCAGCGCCGCCAGTACAGACGCCGCCTGTCGCCGCCCGCCGCGCACGGCCAGCGCCATCGCCAACGCACCCAGCGCCTCCGCCGCGTAGCCGGCCGCCAGGTTCATCGTTATCCAGCTCACCCGCATCAGCAGCAGCACCGCAACGGTGATCGCGCCGGGCCCGATCAGCGCGCGACCCCATCCCTTCCGTTCCATGCCGTACCTCCTTATACCAACGGAGCACATGAATGAGTCCAAAGCGGCGAAAGATTTTTCGTCCTGCAAGGAGCTGGAGCCGTAGCGGCGCTGCGGTGAGCGGAGAGCGACACGGCAGGACGGAAAAAGATCCGGCGCGACGACGCATTCATGTGCGGTATCAGTATCCTTGCCTTCCGCCCACCAGCGCGTCGTAGGCCGCCTTGAGCTGGCTGTCGCGCACAAGGTTCACGCCCGTGTGCAGCGGCGCTTCGCCGGTCAGCTCGACCTTGATGTCGGGCGCGATGCCCACGCCGTGGATGCTCTTGCCCGACGGCGTGAAGTAGCGCGCCGTGGTCAGCTGCATCCCCGCCCCGTCGGGCTTGAACGTCACCAGCGTCTGTACGATGCCCTTGCCGAAGGTATTCTCTCCCACGATGATCGCGCGGCCGGCATCCTTAAGCGCGCCCGCCAGGATCTCCGACGCGCTGGCCGACATCGAGTTTACCAGCACCGCGATCGGCACGTCCCACAGCGCCGCGTCGGAGAAGTAATCCTCGCGCCGGCCGTCCCGGTCCTGCGTGTAGACGATCAGGCCCTGGCCCATCAGCTGGTCGCAGATGTCCACCACGTCGCTCAGGAGCCCGCCGGGATTCGAGCGCACGTCGATAATCAGCCTCGTTACGCCCGCATCCTTGAGCGCGCGCACCGCCTGCTTGAACCCGCCCACGTCGTCGCCCATGAACTGGTAGATCACGATGTAGCCGACCGAGTCCTCCAGCACCTCATACTGCACCGGGTCGATCCGCACCGCCCGCTTGCCCATGCCGATCGTGAGCAGTTCCTTGCCGCGCCGGATCGTGAGCATGGTCGTCTCGCTTTCGTCGCGCTTGATGCGGCCAATCGCCTCGTCGAGCGCCCGGTCGGTTCTGGCCGACACCTCCTGCTCGTTGACCTTGAGCACCATGTCGCCCGGCAACACCCCGGCCTCGTGGGCGGGCGATCCGTGAAACACGCGCAGCACCACGACGTTGCCGGCCTTGTCGCCCGACAGCAGCAACCCCACGCCCTCGTACAGCCCTTTCGAGTGCTCGACCATCTCGTTCATCTCTTCGGGCGTATAGTAGAAGGTGTAAGGGTCGCCGGCCGAGGCCGCCATGCCGCGCACCGCGCCCAGCACCAGCTCGTCTTCATTCAGCTCCGTATAATAGCGCCCCTTGAGCTCCCGGAACACCTCGTCCAGGCGCTCGTAACGCTCGAGCCGCTCGTATTCCTGCTGCGTGACCCGCATCGCGTCGCCCGCCGAGGGCCCTGGCAGCGCGCCCACCAGCGCCATGGTCACCGCCGAGGACACCCCGGCCACCAGCACAACCATCCACACGACGGCCAAGATCACGATGGTTCGCTTGCGCATGCGCCCGCCTCCACGCCAAAAAATTACGCCTGTCCGGCACGAACAAGGTTATGCCGGATAGCAGGCGCGCATGTTGAGGTTCATCCCCACCGTTCGTCTTCTGCTCTCTAACCGGGAGGGTCTTGGGAGGGTTGGGAGCCTCCCGGAACGACGCGCCCGCCGGCGTGTACGAAGGGCGTGAATGCGATTGCGACCAAGGGAGGCCGCAGCCGTCCTCAATTCGCAATGGTCGCCCCGTGCTCGCTTGATATCCCTCGGCATCGCGTGCCCATTGGGCTGGCGCCCTCCCTTCCTCGCCCACTGGGCGCGGTCGGGCGCGCCCCCGCAGGCCCGACAGGCTAGGCGGCCCCGGGATCCATCTCACGCAAAGACGGCCTCAGCCGGATTCGCGTGACGCGTTTATGCGTACAGTCTGCCGCGATCGTTCGCGTTTTTGCCCAGCAGCATCATCATCTTGAAGGTCACCGCGTCGTCGAACTTGCGCAGATCCAGCCCGATCACGCGCTGCACCTTGTCCAGCCGATACACCAAGGTGTTGCGGTGGATGTAGATTTGACGCGCGGTCTCCGACAGGTTCAGGCTGTTCTCGAAGAATTTCTCGATCGTGTGGATCATCTCCTCGTTGAACAGCCGCGCGGTCTTGCGGTTGAACATCATCTGGTTATACTGGCCGCGCATGTCGACCGACACGTCGGCCAGGAAACGCTCGAGCAGCAGCTTGCGGTAGACGAACACGTATTCCTCCGAGCGGTAGATGCGCCCCACGTCGATGGCGCGGCGCGCCTCGCGGAACGACTCCGACAAAAGCGACAGCTGCTTCTTGGGCTCGCCGATGCCGATGTAGACCGGATGGCTGGTCTCGTTGACGAAGGTGCTCTCGATCGCGAGACCCAGCTGCTCCATCTCCTCGTACTCGCTCTGCTCATCGAGCTGCTTGATGAGCACCACCGTGTGGCGGTCGAGCTCCACCACCGCGTCGCCCGCCTCCTCGGACACCACGTTGCTCAGGATGCCGAGCGCCAGCTCGGTGTCGAGGCTGCCCAGATGCACCACCAGCACCAGTCGGCTCTTGTCGAGCGCGATCGAGTGCTCGAGCGCCAGCGATTCCAGCTCCGCGCCCTCCACCTCGTCGCGCAAAATGCAGCGGTAGCTTTGCTCGCGGTCGGCGTGCGGCAGATCGACCCGGGTGAGCATGTTTATCAGTTCCGCCGACAGAATCGCACAGTTGCCGACGTCGGTCGAATCGCCCGGCAGGCACAAAAACAGCGGCTGCGCGCCCTCGGTGCCGATCAGCGTGAACCCGCCGTACACCAGCGGTTCGGTCGGATTCTGCCGAAGCGCCTCGGGCAGCGTAAACTCGCGGTGGTTGTCCTCCGGCAGGATGACCTGGCCCGAGTTGTCCAGCAGCATCACGTTCATATCGATGCGCGACAAAAGCCGCGCGATTTTGGCGATCACCCGATGGTCTAGATACATAGGAATGCCTCCATGCGCCTCGTCGCCCGCTGAGCGGGGGGGCGAATTTGTGGGTATGGACAAGTTGGCCCTACAATATATAGTATATGCCACCAAGGGCTCGCTGACAAGGAAAATTGTGCAAACTGGAGAAATTTCATACAAATATAACCCGGAGGCGATCGTCGGATGCGATGTACCGGAACGCCTGCGGGTGTGAAATGCCTATCCTACTGATAATCGCCGCTGATCTCTACCCCGGAACCGATGTCAAAAGTCAATGCCCGGTGGGGCGGTACGCCCTCTCCCTCCGGACAGTCGGAAAACCAGCAGCGGACGCCACTGCGGCGCAACAGGGCCAGCACATCCGGGTGGCCGCTGTTATAGCGGCGGTCGCTGGACGCGCAACATACGGCGTGGCGCGGCGCGATCGCCTCCAGTAGCTCGGGCGTTACGCTGTCCTTCTGTCCGTGGTGGCCCAGCTTGAACAAATCCGCCCGCAGCTCAGTCTCCAGCCCCCCGTAGCCCATGTTGTTGGTATCCCCCGGCAGCAGGAGCCTGGTGCCTCGGTAGTTCAATGACAACATCACGCTATAATTGTTCATGTCGGCGTCAATCGCGGCCAGCCGCCGCTCTTTCTCGCGGGAATCCGGCTGGTGGTATACATCCCGAAGCCTCCGGGCCAGGTCGGCGGCGCGGTCGTCGCCCGGCCCCAATACCCTGGCCGTCAGCCCCGGGCACAGCTGCGCCGTAAACCCGGCGGAGACGCTGAGGACTTCGCAGCCCCTCTCCGTCAGCCTCCGGCATAGGGTTCGGTAAGCCGACAGCGCCCGAAGAAATTTATCCATAGAGGCGTTTTTTGCCAGATCAGAGGGGAGTTCCTCCATTTCGCGCCAGAAATCCTCCGGCAGAGCCTGCCACATCCGGGCAGGAGGCGCTTCTTCCGTCGCCGCCAACAGCCCGCAGACATGGTCCTCGTGGATGTGGGTGCTCAAGAGCATATCCAGCCGCCGGATACCCCGCCGCTTGAGATACCCTGCCAGCGTTATCCGCCCGGTGCGGCTGCCCGCGTATTCCGTCGGCTCGGCGCCGCCCCCGTCGATCAACATGGTGAACCCGCCGTCGGAGGGGCACTCTGCCAAAATGGCCTCGCCGTAGCCCACATTGACAAATGTCAATTTCATATGCTCCATTATCTGATCGCCTTTTTGATGTAGAAGCCGGACAGAATCAAGACCAGCAGCGTCATCACGATGGCGCCGGCGCTGCCGAACCCAAACTTCAGGTTCTTGATGCCGTAGTTGTACAGGAACTGGGTGATGGATGAGGTGGTGCCCGCCGGGCCGCCGCCGGTGAGGATGTTGATCTTCTCGAAGAGGCGGAAGGTGTCGATGGTGCGCAGCAACGCGCAAAGGGCAATGCCGCTTCTGATGTTGGGAATCGTGACATAGAAGAACTGCTGAACGACGCCCGCGCCGTCGATGCGGGCGGCTTCGTACTGACTCTCCGATACGGATTGCAGGGACGCGTAGAGCAGCAGAAACACAAAGGGCGTGTTTTGCCAGACATCGATGACCAAGATGGTACCGAAGGCCGTGCGGGTATCCATGAACCAGTTGAACACCGGCAGGTTCACCGCGCCGAGCGCCTGATTCACGATACCGTAGTTGGAGGAGAGCATCATCTTCCAACTCAGGGCCACCGTCACGGCGGGCAGCAGATACGGCAGCAGCAGCAGCGTGCGCATGATCTTCTGCCCCCAGCGCAAACCTTTTACAAAAACCGCCTCCAGCAAGCCCAGCACCATCTCAAAAGCCACCGCCAGCAGGGTGAACCGGATGGTGTTCAGAACCGCCTGGTGGAAATATGCGTTGCGAAAAAGAGAGAGGTAGCTTTTCAGAAAGACGAAGTTCGCCGAGTCGGGGCCTTTCAGATAATTGTAATCAGTAAAGCTATACAGGAATGTGAAGACCAGAGGATACGCCGTCAGAATCCCCATAACCGCCAGCGCCGGGGCGATCATCAGGCGGGGAAAAGTTTTCTCACCCAATCGGGGGGAGCTTCCGGCGCTTTTCTTCGCCGTAAGTTTTCGTTCCATAGAATTGCCCCCTCTCAAAATGCACAATCAAAACCCTTATTCGATGGGATACGGTTCCCCCGCAGGGGCGGCGATTAGCCGCCCCTGCGCGAGCTGCGTGCCTCGTTAAGCCAGCAAGGCTTCCGCTTCGGATTGTGCGTCCTTCAGACCCTGATCGATGTCCTTGGTGCCCTGAATGATGTTGTCCATTTCGGTGCCCAAAATGGTGGTGAACTCGTTCCATTGCTCGATCACGGGGCGATACACACCGGACTGGAGGGCGTTGCAAACGATCTCCAGATGCGGGAATTTGGCCAGAACGTCCTTGTTTTGCAGGGAGCTGAACCGGCAGGGCACGCCGCCGTTGTCGATGGAGGCCAACTGTACCTCGGGGCTCATGATGTACGTAAGCAGCTTGAGGGCGAGTTCCTTGTTCTGGCTGTTATTGGGGATGCCCACGGTCCACACGCCGTACATGGAGGTTTTCTTGTCGCTGTCGGCGTCGCTCAGCTTGGTGGGGATTACGGTGTAGCTGGCGTTGCTGTCGGCCTTGGGGACATACCAGCCGGGCCATCCCTGACCCAGCGCCGCGTCGCCGTTGTCGATGGCGGCTACGATGTCGTCCTTGTCCTTGGTGTCGCCCAGCTTATACAGCTTAAGATACGCCTCCATGGCGGCCTTGAACTCGGGCGTGTCGACGGTGGGCTTGTTGTCCGCGTCGACAAGCCAGCCGCCTTGGGACAGCAGGTGGGGGATAAAGTCGGAGACGATGTTGTCCGGGGAGCCTCCGCGAATCAGGAAGCCATCCTTACCGGCGGCGTTGGCGGCTTGGGCTACCTTTTCGAGCCCTTCCCAGGTCGTAAGGCTCTCCACGGTAGCGCCCGCGTCGGCCAGCAGTTGCTTGTTGTACAGCATGACGGTTACGTTGCCGAAATAGGGGGCCAGGAAAATGTCGTCGCCCACCTTGCATATCGTGGTGGTCTCGGGGATGATGTCGTCGTCGAAGCTGTAGCCGAGCTCGGACAGATTGGTCAGCACGTTATAGGCGGTGAACTCCGCCATCCAGGAGCCGTCCACCATGCACAGATCATAAGCGCCTTGGCTGTTCACCGCGTCCAGGGCGATCTTGCTGTGCAGGTCGTCAAAGGCAAGTTCCAGCACTTCGCACTTCACGTTGTTCTGCGCCTCAAAATCGGGGAGTCCGGCCTTAATCGCTTCGGCGTAGTTCCCGCCCCGCAGAATCAGGGTCAGCTTGGCGGGCTCGGCGGCGGCAGTGGCGGCCAGAGAAAGGGCCATGGCGAGCGCGAGGGCAAGGGCAAATAACTTCTTCATGATTCTCCTCCTCATATATATAGAGTCCGTACCCGAGGTAGCCTGGACAACTTGCATCGGGCACACTGCAAGCATTGGATGGGGGCCGGGCGGAGATCACCTCCTTGGGCTATTCTTTTACAGCACCGCTGGATAAACCGCTGATTAGATAGTTCTGCGCAAAGATCACAAACAGGGCGATGGGGATGACGGAAATCACGCCGCCGGAAGCCACCAGACCGAAGTTGGTAAGGTTATCCTCCGTATTCAGCACCGCCAGGGCCAGGGGAACCGTGTAATTGGCGGGCGTTTGCACGAAGATGATGCTGTAGGTATATTCGTTCCACGCGTACATGAACGACAGCATGGCGATGGCCGCCACGCCGGGGGCCACCAAGGGCAGGACAATTCTCCGGAAGAGCTGCCACTCCGTGGCCCCGTCGATCTGGGCGCTCTCCTCAATGTCCTCGGGCAGATCCTGAAAGAAGCCGATCATGAACCATATGGTCAGGGGGATGTTAATCAGTACGCAGGCCAGAGCGGGAGGGAGCTTGGTGTTCAGCACGCCCATCTTGGAAAACATGGTATACAGGGGGATGGTGAACGCCACCGGAGGCAGAATCCGCACCAGCAGCACCCAGTAGGTCAGGGGCTTTTTCATCCCGAAGCGGAACCTGTGCCGGGCGATGACGTACGCCGCGCACAGGCCGAACGCCAGGGAGAGCACCAGCGATATGCCGGTGACCTCAAGGCTGTTCAGGATGGCCCGGCCAAACCCTTTATCCGTAAACAGCCGGGAGAAATGCTCCCCTGTCAGCGTATGGGGCACGACGGAAATATGACCCGTCATCTCACTGGTGGGCCGGATGGCCATCGCCGCCAGCCAATAGATGGGAAACAGGGTGATAACCAGCAGAATAATCGCCGTCAATCCGCGAAGGACGATCCCGACTTTTTTCTTCATATTTCCTCCTCAGCCCCAGGTAGGCGCCGATTGATTCGGACCCTCATGGCGTAGGGATCTTTCACCCGATTGTTCCTGAAAAATGCGCAGACGCGGCAGCGCTACGTCAGGCGTTTCGCAGGAACGAGCGGGCGAAAAAGCGCCCGCCAGCCGGCGTCAGAATAGATCGGCGGCTCCCTATGTCGTTCCCCGGATGACCAGTTCCGCAGGCAGGATGGTGGTCGGCTCCGTCAGTTCCTCCCCCTTAAGCAGGGCGGTGAGCCGCTCCACGCAGAGCCTCCCCATCCGATGGCGGTGGGTGTGTACGGAGGTCATCTCCGGCTCCAGCATCGTACACAGCGCAGAGTCGTCGTAGCCAACCACCGCCAGTTCTTCCGGCACCTTGACCTTAAGCCGCGCCGCGGCCTTCAGCGTTCCGGAGGCAATGACATCGTTGGAGGCGAAGATTGCCGAGGGCCGCCGGGATCCGGTCAGCAGCTCCGTGGCCGCCCGGGTGGCGCTCTCCACGTCAGGGCTGCACATCTTCACGCTTTGGGAATCCACCGGGATTCCCTTCTGGCGCATGGCCTTCAAAAACGCGTTGTAGCGCTCGCTGCTGATGTAGGGGGAGAGTCGGCCGGCAAGCATGGCAATCCGGGTGTGCCCCCGATCCCACAGATGCTCCACAATCTGTCGGACGCCGCCCTCCTCGTCCGATAGGACGCAGGGCAGGTCCAGCCCGGGAATCCGGCTGTTGACCAGCACCACCGCGATATGCTGGTTCTGGAATTCCAAGACCATGTCCGCCTGGGCGTTGCCGCCGAGAATCACGCCCTCGATCTGCTTGCGCTGGGCCGTGCCGGCTGTCGTCTTCCACGCGTCAGCCGTGGAAATCAGCAGTTGATAGTCCGTCTTGTTGGTTTCCTGCATGATTCCGTCGCAAATTCCGGCGTAGAATTCATCCAGAATGGTGGCGCGCTGCTTGCAGATGAGGAACGCGATTTTATCGGTCCTCTGCTTGGCCATGGCTCTGGCGATGGCGTTGGGGTGGTAATGCAAGACCTCGGCGGCCTCCAGCACCCTGCGCCGGGTTCCTTCCCGCACCCGCTCCGGATCGGAAAATACACGGGAAACCGTAGCCGTGGAGACCCCCGAGAGTCTTGACACGTCATAAATGGTCGAATTCAATGGTTTTTCTCCGCTTCTTCCAAATGTAAGTGGTTACATTACGTTTCAAAAAAAACATCCCCGCTCCCCCGAATCAAATTTCTTATGTATGCAGGGTATCATGAAAGCCACAAAAAATCAACCACGAAAGCGGGATTCTTATGAATTCGTTGATATGCCATAAAATCAATCATCTATTTTATCCAGAAAGTCACCAACAGCCTCGAGGATGTAAGGGGTTTCATTCCGGAATCATGTATGCCCCGGCAGGGAAAAGCCCCGAAAACACTGAGTTTTCGGGGCTCTGGCCGGCGGATTCACGCGACCGCGTCAGCGGTTCAGAATGGTGGCCTCGGTGTTGGCGTCAAAGAAGTGCAGCCGGTTGGCGTCAAACGCCACGCGGATCTTATCGCCGGTGCGCGAGGTCGTGCGCGGGTCAACGCGGGCGACGACGTTGCCGTCCTTGCCGGAGGTCTTGAGGTACAGGTAGGTCTCCGAACCCATCAGCTCCACAATTTCGACGGCCACGTCGATCGCGGTATCGGGCGAGGCGGCGAGGAAGGAGTCGTCGTCGTGAATGTTCTCGGGGCGGATGCCCATGATGACTTCCTTGCCGATGTAGCTGTCGGAGTTGAACTTTTGAAGCTTGCCCGCCGGGATCTTGATGCGGTTGTCCGCGAACACCGCATAGACGCCGTCCGCTTCCTTCGCCAAGCGCACCTTGAAGAAGTTCATCTGCGGCGTGCCGATGAAGCCGGCCACGAACTGATTGACCGGGAAGTCGTACAGGTTCTGCGGGGTATCCACCTGCTGCACGAAGCCGTCCTTCATGACTACGATCCGCGAGCCCATCGTCATGGCCTCGGTCTGGTCGTGGGTGACGTAGATGAAGGTGGTCTGCAGGCGCTGGTGGAGCTTGGTGATCTCGGTTCTCATCTGCACGCGCAGCTTGGCGTCGAGGTTCGACAGCGGCTCGTCCATCAGGAACACCTTGGGCTCGCGCACGATGGCGCGCCCGAGCGCCACGCGCTGGCGCTGACCGCCCGACAGGGCCTTGGGCTTGCGGCCCAGCAGGTGCTCGATGTCCAGGATCTTGGCGGCCTCGCGCACGCGGCGCTCAATCTCCTGCTTGGGGGTCTTGCGCAGTTTGAGGCCGAAGGCCATGTTGTCAAACACGGTCATGTGCGGATAGAGCGCGTAGTTTTGGAACACCATCGCGATGTCGCGGTCCTTGGGCGCGACGTCGTTGACCAAGCGGTCGCCGATGAACAGCTCGCCCTCGGAAATCTCCTCGAGGCCGGCCACCATGCGCAGCGTGGTCGACTTGCCGCAGCCGGACGGCCCGACCAGCACGACGAACTCCTTGTCCTCGATGTCCAGCGTAAAGTCGCTCACCGCGGTGACGCCGCCCTGATAGACCTTGTAGATGTGCTTCAGAGACAGACTCGCCATTGATCTTCCTCCTTAACGTCGCCTTGCAAATCCAACACCGACATTCGGTAATATGAAAATTATAACGACAAAGGGCCGAAATATCCAGCCCCTATACTTCACAAATATTTTGTTTTTTGTTTGGCATTATGGTATACTCCGCCCTCCCTCGGTATCATTATCGATAATGAAATCCAAGAAATCTATCGGTTTTCAGTTCAGCGCATCCAATGACAACAAGAAACTCGGGGTAAACTCACGCATAAAGTCAGAAACCTCGGGAAGGCCGGTCGCCTCAATTTCCTCGAGCAAGTGCTTTTGTGCGCGCACAAACTCGTCGTTGCCGTAGCCCAGTTCCTCAAGGCACTTCAAATAGGCCGATATCTTGTCGGCGGCCTTGACGAGTTTCCAGACCTCGCTGCCCTCATCCGGAAAAAGCAACGGTTCGAATGCGCCGCGCAGATCGCCCGGCAGGTAGGTGAGCAGCTGTTCGCTTGCCATGCGCTCGATGTCCTTGAAGGCGCGCTTGATGCCGGGGTTGAAGTACTTGATCGGCGCGGCCAGGTCGCCGGTGATTACCTCGCCCGCCTCGTGGTAGATCGAAAGCGTCACCACCTCGCCCGGATCGATGCTGCCGCCGTAGCGGGTGTTGCGCAGCACCGCCAGCGCGTGGGCGATCATCGCCACCATCAGCGAATGCTCCTGGTCGTTCTCCTCGCGCGTGTTGCGCCGAAGTCCCCAGCGTTTAATCAGCTTCATCCGGGCCATATAGGCGAAAAAATGGTTGGACATGCTTCCTCCTTTCGTCGGTCACGCGAATCCTGCTGCCGGAATCGATTCCCCGTCGGGACGCGCCCGACCGCGCCCAGTGGGCGAGGAAGAGGGCGCCAGTCCAATGAGCAAGCGAGCATCCACGCCGGATGGCGTGGGGCGACCATCGCGAATTGAGCGAGGGCAAGCGCGCCCTCTGGGGGAATCCACAGGCGCCGGCAGAGCCGGCACCTACGATTGAACGCGGAACCCCGGCCCTCTCCTCCAAACCTCCCGGGGAAGGTATGCGGGCAGTTACCGCGCAGTTTTCAAAATCCCCCTTGACAGCCCGGCTCGCTCGACCTACAATGGGGGTGCAAGTACCGCTGGGGGCGCCGCAAGGCTGAGATGAGCGAAGGCTCGGTCCCTTGGAACCTGAAGTGGGTAATCCCACCGTAGGGAAGCGGAGGCCGAGCGGGCGCGTCCCGCGGAGCGCCGTTTCCCGCATGTCCGAATGGGCATGCGGGCATTTTTACCCATTATACCGCCCGAAGCGGCAGTTGTAAACACATTACGGGAGGATACCGATATGAACGAATGGTTTGCGGGCGCCGTCAAGAAACTCATGGAAGTGCACTGGTACGCTTGGGCGATCGTGGCTGCGCTGCTGGCGGCAGGCGTAGCGCTGCTGGCTTCCGGCCGCAAGAAACAGAATTGGAGCAGCCGCCAACTGGCCGTCGCCGCGATGTGTATCGCGCTATCGTTCGTGCTGTCGGGCATCCGGCTGTACCGGGTGCCCCAGGGCGGCTCGGTGACCCCGCTGTCGATGCTGCCGCTGATTGCCTTTGCGCTGGCCTACGGCCCGGCGGCGGGCGCGCTGGCCGGCTGCGCCTACGGGCTGCTGCAGCTGATCCAGGATCCCTACGTCATCCATCCGGTGCAGCTGCTGCTCGACTACCCGCTGGCGTTCGGCGCGCTGGCGCTGGGCGCGATCGCCCGGTACCTGCCCCTGCCCAAGTGGTCCAAGCTACCGCTCGCCGTGGTGCTGGCCTCGCTCGGGCGCTACGCGATGGCGGTGCTGTCGGGTATGATATTCTTCGCCTCGAACGCCCCGGTGGGCCAGAGCGTACTGTGGTACTCGCTGGGCTACAACCTCACCTACCTGGGCCCGGACGCGCTGCTGTGCTTCGCCATGGCCTTCGTGCCCGGTATCGTCCGCGCCGTCGATCTGATGGAGAGGGAGCGCCCCTGACCGCGCAAGACGGATGCGCAAGCCCCGATTGAACTTGCGGCAGGGCCTTTTGACGACGTTCGGGGCGGTCTGCGGTCATGACGGCGGGGCGCTTCGAAGGGCAGAGACACGACACTTTGACCGACAAGCCGCTAAGCGAAAGCGAGGCGGCTTTTTTACGATTCGCCGCGATGGCGGCGGGCATGAGATCCGCAGCGCGGGCGGATGGCGAGAAGCGCGACCGGCCCGTCGCCTCTACTCCCCCACCGGCCGCCCAACCCCTTTCGTTTCTTACAGATGCGTTCTGCGCTGGATTTCCGCCCACAGCGACTTGCCTTCAAAGAAGAGCAGGAAGGCCAGGAAGATGAGCGAACTGACGAAACAGAGCGCGGAGGGGATGATGACGCGCACGCTGCCCGTCAGGATCAGCACGAACGAGATGATGCCCAGCGCGCAGTCCAGCCCCAAATACAGGATGTAGTCCTGGATGTGGAGCTTTCGGATTTTGGCCACCACCGTCATGGCGATCATCGCGCAGATGCATAGGATGGGCAGCACATAATCCACGGACCAGCCGTGATAGCCTGTGAACCGATCCCAAAGATACGCGATCAGCGACATGATGGTCACCTGCCACAGGATGGCCTTGGGCAAGTTGCGCCGCTTTTTCAGCGCCACGCCCAAATCGGTCCACAGACTGGCAACGCCCGCCGCGACAAACAGTGACCACATGCCGCCGGAGGGAAGGATCAGGTTGATCGCGGCGCACACGGCGGCCAAACAGACCGTGCCGAACGCGATCCATTGCAGCAGCCTCCTGTGGGCGCTTGGGCCGCTCTTGGGCAGGTCCGGAAACGCGCGTCCGGATCCGTCGGGCGTGCCGGTCAGCGCGCCTTGGCACAGCGGGCAGGCGGACGGTGTGCCGGGCAGGCCGATATTGCAGTGCTCACAGCGCAGCATGGGGACTCCTCCTCTCGGCGTCGTTATGGAAGATTGGAAATCACCTGCACGTCGATGCCCAGCGATGTCAACCTGCGGAAGAACCGCCGCTGCACCGCCGTGTCCATCAATGGAGACGACATGCTGATGGCCAGCGTGTCGCCAAAGGAGCACACGCACACCTGCGGGCGCTTGGCGCTGAAGTATACGCCGAACATGCGGATGTATCGGGCGTCCTCTTCGGGCATGACGACGCGGCCCACATTGGAGAATCCGGCGGTGTCGCCGCGGTCTGAGCGCAGCCCGGCGAGCCGGAGGATCGGGATCTTCAGTTGCAGCGGAATCGCCTTGATAAACGGATTGTTCTCGATGGCGGAGTAGCGGCTGATCGCGATGCTGAGGTTATCCCGGCTCAACTGCCGCTCAAACGACTCGCGCACGATGTCGAGCACCCGTTCGAAGTCCGGAATCTCCTTGCAGGCGTCAATCTTTACCAGCATCAGGCCGAAAAAGTTGCGCGCGGTCTGCGCGGGGAAGAACCTGCGAAGGTCCACGGGCACGGTGATCACGATGGGGCGCTGGCGGTCGCGCACAGCCATGCCATCGAGGATGGCGCAGATCAGGTGCGCCACCAGGAACTCGCTCAGCGAGGCCCGATGCTCATGCGCCCTGTCCAACGCGGCCCGCGCGGACATGAGGCCCTCCGTGATTGACAGAGCGTTGCGCGGGTATCTTTCGCCGCGAATGCGGTAGGCCTTGCAGTGGTCCTGCTTGGGGATGGCGCCGGACTTGTCGTAATACTGATAGAAAGCGTCTTGATCCACCTGATCCCGCGCGGGCTCGTCATCCGCCAGATGTCCGGTCAGGCCGTGCTTCAACGCCAGGTAATGATGGATCATGCCGCGTAAGAACCGCAGCGCGCCGGACCCGTCGGCCAGCGAGTGAAACACCTCAAGGTTGATCCGCTGCCCGAAATAGGACACGCGGAACAGCAGCCCATGCCGATCCACATTGTACAGGGGGCTGCACACGGGCAGGCACTCCTCCTGCACCTGCGCTCGGATGTCACTGTCCTCGAAGTAATACCAAAACAAGCCCTTTTTGAGCACGGAGCGATACAAGGGAAACGCGTCCACCGCCCTTTCCAGCGCGCGCTGCAGCGTGTCCTTGTCGACCGGCTCGTTCAAGACGCAAACCAGGCGGAACACCTTTGTGCTTCGCCTGGAGCTCGTCGGCGGAAATATCTTCGCGGCGTTGTCCAGCCGGCTCCACGACTTGTGCTGTCCCATAGGGGTCTACTCCCTTTCCAGGAATGTGTTGATGATGTCGAGCGTCTGCCGCACAGACTTGAAGCTGGGCGGCAGCATCATGAACGAGTGCAGCGCATCCATGATGCGCGCGATCTCCACGTCATTGCCCGCGGCGCGCAACCGTTCGCCATAGGCTTCGCCCTCGTCGCGCAGCGGGCAGTACTCAGCCGTGACGATCAGCGTACGCGGTTGGCCTCTGAGGTCCGGCGCCAGCAGCGGCGAGCAGTACGGGTCAAGCAGGTCCTCCGGCGAACGGATATACAGATCGATAAAGCCCTCGATCCGCTTGGAGGTCAGCAAAAAGTCGGTGCCGTTGTCGCGAATGGACGCGAAGGGGGACGCCTCGCTGTGATCCCCGTAGGTGGACGGATAGAGCAGGATCTGCCGCCGGGGCAGAAACTCGCCGCGATCCCGCGCCATGAGCGACACGACGGCCGCCAGGTTGCCGCCCGCGCTGTCTCCGATCAGCGTGATGCCGTCCGGATCCACGCCCGGCGCGCCACCCATAAAGAATTCCCGCGCCACATGATAGCAGTCCTCCGGTGCGGTTGGGAATTTGTATTCCGGCGCCAGGCGGTAATCCACACTGGCCACGAGCTGGCCGGTCGCCCTTGCCAGATCCACGCACAGCCCAGTGTAGTTGTCAATGCCGCCCGTCACCCAGCCGCCGCCGTGAAAGAACAGCAGCATCCGTGCATTGACCACGCCCGGCGGCGCAAACAGCCGAACCGGAATCACGCGGTCGCCCAGATGCACGGGCCGGTTCCAGATTTGGAAATCGCCCGGATGGCCGCGCAACCGCACGGCCAGCTGTTCGATCCGCCGCTCCATTTTGTAACTGCGTTTCACATCCGGCTCGAGCGCCGTGATCGCCCTCAACGCCGCACGCATGATCCTGCTTATGGCCAATGACAGCCCTCCTGTGTTGCCGGTTGCTCGGCCTATGATGGGCGGAACAGGAGCTTTGCCCATCCCAATCGTGTGCGCAAGCCCAAGCCTCGGCAGCTATAGTATAGCACAACCGGCGCGTCTGAACAAATAGCCTGTTGCGCAGGCTCGCCTAAAACAGAGCTTGTTTGGCTGGAACTGCGCGAACAGATGTAGTAAAGAAAGTGCGGTGTCCGGTCAAAAAGCGGATTCGCGTTGATGGGAATATTCGGTCTAAGAATCGTTTGCCGGGACGCATCGTGTTCTTGAATCGACGGTGGGGTGCCGAGACGTTGAGGCTATATACCGAGCTTTTTCAGCATTCCGCTCTCAGTGCACAGACCCCTCAAGCAGTTTTTACGCGGTACTTTGATCTTGGGTTTATCCGATTCCGCCCCGTCGGGGCGAGGCGCGCAGGGCTGCGCGCCCCTCAACCTCAGCGGCGCGGCCCGTCCCTTTTACATGAGGTCGGCCCCGCTGTCGGTCTCGTCTTCAAACATCGGCCGGTATTGGGGCAACTTCAGCGCGCTTCGCGCCGCCTCGTTGGCAAAACCGCTCAGCTCCTCGCGGGTCTCGATGCACGCGGCGCTTTGCCGCGCCTGATCCTGAATGAACATCGGCAACGAATCAAAAAACGCGCGCGCCTCGCGATCGCGCGTAAGCAGTTCGCCCAGCGAATCGGGCATGGGATCATCTCCTTTGATCCCAGTTTCAGCGTTTTGGCGCGCAATATGTATAATGATCGCCGCCAACTTTTTCAATCATGCCGACCCTCCGGCCCGCGCCATTGAAACAGGCGCATGTCCACGCGGCCGTCCTCGGTGAAGGCCACGCCTTCGTCCTCGAGCAGCCGGCGCTGCAGGCCGGGCACGCCGAAGGCATCGCCGGGCGCGGGTGAGCCGTCGGCGCGCACCACGCGGTGGCAGGGCACGTCGGGCATGCGGCAGGCGCGCAGCGCGCCGCCTACCGCGCGCGCGGCGCGCGGATGCCCGGCGAGCAGCGCCAGTTGTCCGTAGCTGGCTACCTTGCCGGGCGGAATCAGGCGCGCCAGCGCGTAGACGCGCTCCGATAGCGCCGCTCGCATCACCCGATCACCTCGACCAGTGTGCGCCGCGGGCATGTCTCGTAGATCAGCCGCGCGTCCTCCTCGGACAGCAGTATGCCGCCCCAGTCGGCCGTCCCGTCCGGCGTACCTTCGTATCCGGCCGGCGGCGCGCCGTTTTCGGCGTCGTAGGGGATCGAGTGGATCATCAGCGCCCCGTCCAGCACAAAGGGGTAACGCACCCACCGCCCCTCGCCGAGCTTCATCCGGGGCTCGTCGGCCGGGCCGGTCAGCGCGGCGTATTCGCCCGCGGCTGCCTGCGGCCCGATCGCGCACCGCATCGTGCGCTTGAGCACGCCGTAGCGGCCCTTCTTGCCCAGCGCGTACACCTTGAGCGTGCGCTCGCCCAAATCGATCACCAGCTTGTAGGGCTTGACCGGTTCGAGCGCGTCCGCGCCGTAGAGCGCTTCCAGCGTTTCCAGATCCGCCTCGCCGGTAGCCTTCAGGCCGTTGCGCTTTTGGAACGCCGCGACCGCCTTCGCCGTGCCCGCGCCGTAGCCGCCGTCCGGCCTGCCTGTGAGATAGCAAAGCGCGATCAGCCGACGCTGCAGCCTGTACACCTGCTGCCCGCCGTCGCCCTGTTTGAACGCCACGGGGGCCAGTTCGAAATCGTCCGCGAACAGCAATTCCTGCACGAGCGGATCGGCCATGCCGTTGAGCTCGCCCTCGCGCAGCGCCCGCTCGAGCGACTGATGGCGGCCCGCGGTCTGCACATAGGTCTGAAATGCCTTGACGCCCAGCACGGTGCCCGCGCCGTACTGGCCGTCGGGCAGCGCGATCGTGAAGCCCAACTGCGCCAGGCGCTGTTGCAGCGCGAGCACCCGCTCGCCCTTCATCCCCTTGATGAGCGCCGGCCAGGCGGCCGCCGGCGCTTCGGGCGCAAACAGGCGCCGCTGGGTATCCGCGTCGGCAACACCTGAGAGCGACAATCCGGTCGCGCGCTGAAACAGCATGACCGCGCGCGCCGTGCCCGCGCCGTATTGCCCGTCGGCCTGGTCGGCGGAAAAGGACAACGCGCGCAACCGACGCTGCACGCGCTCTACCATTTCCCCGTTGTTGCCCGGCCCGACCGGGGCCCCGACGAGCGGCACCTCGCCCGCGACCAGCGCCCGGGCCAGTTCGTCGCCCTCGCGCGCCGAACCCGCCTGCGCGGCGTACGCCGCCAGGCGTTCCATCGCCTTGCGGGTCTTGGGCCCGTCTATGCCGTCGGCCGCGCCCTCGAGAAAGCCGCCCTCGATCAGCTTTTGCTGCACCGAGCGCAGTTCGTCCGCAGACAGCGCCCGCGCCGGCATGCACAGGGCCGCCAGCAGCAACGCCAGCAGCACGGCGCAGCCGAAACCGCTATTCGCCCTGTGTATCCAGCTGTCTTTCAACCTGACTCTCCTCCGCCTCCGTCGCGCGGGGCAGCGTGACCAGGAACTCGGTGCCCTCGCCCACCTTGGAATGCACTTCGATCATGCCGCCCATCGATTTGACGATATGCTTGACGATCGACAGCCCCAGACCCGTGCCGCCCATCGAGCGTGACCGGCCCTTGTCCACCCGGTAGAAGCGCTCGAACAGCCGGGGCGTATCCTCCTCGGGGATGCCGATGCCGGTGTCGGCGATCGACAGGTTCACGGTATCGGGCGCGTTAAACAGCGACACGGTTACCGAGCCGCCGCGCTTGTTGTACTTGATCGCGTTTTCGATCAGGTTAATCAGCATCTGCTCCACCCGATCGGGGTTGCCCAGCACGTAACTGGGCTCGGCGGTATGGCCCACGTTCACCGCAGCCTGCTTCTCCGCCGCCAGAATGCGCAGCATGTCGGCCACATCGTCCACCATCTCATCCAGGCGGATGCGTTCGCGGGGCGCGGCATCCGAGCCCGACTCCATCTTGGACACCACGAGGATGTCGTTAATCAGCCGGGTCAATCGGTCGGCCTCCAGCATAATGATGCGCAGGAACTTTTGCGCCATCTCCGGCTTCTCGATCGCGCCGTTTTGCAGCGTTTCAACGAAGCCCTTGATCGAGGTCAGCGGCGTCTTGAGCTCGTGGGACACGTTGGCGGCAAAGTCGGTGCGCACCTGCTCGAGCCTTCGAAGCTCCGTGATGTCCTCGACCAACGCCACCGCGCCCACAGTCCTGCTGTCCTCCTGCATCGGCGACACGTACAGCCGGATCGGGCGCATGCCGCGCCCGGTGCGGCTGCGCACCGCCACCTCACTGGTGTACACGCCGTCCTGCTTCATCGCCTCGGTCAGCGCGGTGTCGAGCTTGACATCCTTGCTGGCCAGCTGGATCGGCATGCCCTCGGCCGAGCCGCCGATGCCCAGCAACTGCTTGGCCACGGGCGTCACCAGCATGACGTTCAGATCCTGATCGACGGCCAGGATCCCGCTCTGCATCCGGTTGATGACCGCGCCCAGCGCCTGGTTGCGCGTCTTCTGCCGGAACACCTCGTGCTGCAGCCGCCCGATCACTTCGTTGAAGCGCGCCACCTGCTCGATCGAGTCGCCGGGCGCGCCGGTGATGCGGCTGTCATACTGCCCTTCGGAAAAGTCCTCGAGCGTGCGCAACACGCCGCTCACCAGCCGGTTGGTGCGCGCGTTGGCCATGCGCAGCAGCGCGTAGTTGACCCAAGCCACCGCCAACGCCAGCAGCGAGAGCTCCGGCGCGCGCCGATCAATCGCGCTCCAGATCGTGTAGGCCGCGTGGGACACGCACAGGAAGCTGCCGCTGGGCAGCTTTTGCGCCGCGTACAGCCATTCGCCGCCGGCCAGCGGGTTGTTGCGCACGAACGTGCGCGTACCCCCCGATGCCGCCGTCCGCTCGGACGCGGTCAGCGTGTCGGCGATTTGGGGGCGGTTGGTGTACAGCGTCACGCCGCCTTCCGAGTACAGCGTGAGCGTCATGCCCTCGCCTGCGTCCACTTGCTTGAGAAACCCGATTCCCTCTTCATCGGCAAATGCCGCGCTGTCCAGCTGATTTGCGGACAGGCGGCATATGAGGGCGATCTCGTCGAGCTTTTCGCGATTCAGCGTGCCGCGGGCGTTGCCCGCGACCACGCCGAGGAAGGTAATGCAGAGCAGCAGGTTCAGCGTGGTCGCAATGATTGCAACCCTTTTCTTCACAGACGATTCTCCTGCCGATCGTTGAACTTGTAACCGACGCCGCGAATGGTCTCGATGTAGTGCGCGTCGTCGCCGAGCTTCTGGCGGATGTGGCGGATGTGCACGTCGACGGTGCGCGTCTCGCCGTAGAACTCATAGCCCCAGATGCGGTCGAGCAGGAAGTCGCGCGTGAGCACCTTGCCGCGGCTGATGACCAAGAGTTTGAGCAACTCGAACTCCTTGAGCGTCAGCGACAGCTTCTCGCCGTTGCGGAAGGCCTCGTAATTGCCCACGTCGATGGTCAGGCTGCCCACGTGCAGGATGCCCTCTTCTTCGCTCTGCGGCGCGGCGCGGCGCAGCAGCGCCTTGACGCGGGCGATCAGCTCGCGCACGCTGAAGGGCTTGGTGATGTAATCGTCCGCGCCCAGCTCGAGGCCCAGAATCTTGTCCACCTCGTCGCCCTTGGCTGTCAGCATGATGATCGGGATGTCCGCCGTGGTGGGCGCGCCCTTAAGCCGGCGGCACACTTCCATACCATCGATGCCCGGCAGCATAATGTCCAGCAGCACCAGTGCGGGCCGCTCGTGAGCGCACACGACCAACGCGTCCTCCCCGGTCGCGGCGGTCACCACACGATAGCCTGACGCCTCAAGATTGAACGACAGCAGCTCAAGGATATGGGCCTCGTCATCGACCGCAAGAATCAGTTCGTTTGCCATGCTCGTCTCTCCTTTTCAATATACAATGTGCTTCAAACGAAGCCATATCAATCGCGGTCCCCCGCGGAATTGTCGCAAACCCGGTCGATGAGCAGCTTGTTCAGCTCGCTCATAAAGGTTTCAATGTCGCGGAACTGGCGGTACACCGAGGCGAAGCGCACATACGCCACCTCGTCCAGCTTTTTCAGGCCATCCATCACCATCTCGCCGATGGCCTGACTGGTGACCTCCTGGTCGTAGCTGTTGTACGCGCGCATTTCGATTTCACGAACCAACGCGTCGATGGCCTTCATGGGCACCGGCCGCTTTTCGCACGCTTTGATTATACCCGCTTTTAACTTGGTTGAATCAAATGTTACGCGCGTCTTGTCTTTTTTTATGACCATCAGCGGCACCGTGTCGATTTTCTCATAGGTGGTAAACCTGCGGCCACAGCCTTCGCACTCCCGGCGGCGCCTGACGGTGGACCCGTCCTCCGTTTGTCGGGAATCGATGACGCGGCTATCGGTGGAATTACAAAACACGCACTTCATGAGGGCCCTCCATTCCTTAGACCCTATTATTATACACAATAAAACGGGTTTCGTAAAGCCCATATTTTTACGCGCTTGCGCATCACGCCGCCAAACATGAAATTTACGTTTTGACGCGAGCGTACTTCCCCCGCGGTTCCCTGGGAATGTCGGGGAAACCGCCGCAGGGGCGACCGGTGGCCGCCGAACCTGTTTGGCGTTGGGCCCGCGCCTTATCTGCCGGCCGGCGGGGCGGGCGATGGGGTTTTCGCGCAGAGAGCGGACAGCAAGCGAGGCTGCAGCGCTTGTCGCTGCAACCCCACATCAATTGACGCCAGCCTTTACAGCAGTTTCCCCAAAAAGTCCTGCGTGCGCTTATGCCGGGGGCTTCCAAAAATCGTCTCGGGCGGGCCTTCCTCGATCACCAGCCCCTCGTCCATGAACAGCACCCGGTCGCCTACCTCGCGCGCAAAGCCCATCTCGTGGGTGACGACGACCATCGTCATGCCCTCCCGCGCCAGCTGCTTCATGACGTCGAGCACCTCGCCCACCATCTCGGGGTCGAGCGCCGAGGTGGGCTCGTCGAACAGCATGACCTCGGGCTCCATCGCCAGCGCCCGCACGATCGCAATGCGCTGCTTCTGTCCGCCCGACAGCTGCGCCGGGTAGACGCCGGCCTTATCGGTCAGCCCGACGCGGGCGAGCAGCGCCATCGCCTGTTCGCGCGCCTGTTCGCGCGTCTTGAGCTTCAGGTGCACCGGAGCCAGAGAGATATTTTCCAGCACCGTCTTGTGCGGGAACAGATTGAACTGCTGGAACACCATGCCCATCTTGCGGCGCACGCGGTCGATGTCCACGCCCTTTGAGGTGATCTCCCGGCCGTCAAAGACGATGCTGCCGCCGGTCGGCTGCTCGAGCAGGTTGAGACACCGAAGGAAGGTGCTCTTGCCCGAACCGGATGGCCCGATCACCACCACCACCTCGCCGCGCCCGATGTGCTGGTCGATGCCGCCCAGCACCTTGAGCGCGCCGAAGTCCTTGGTCAATCCCTTTGTGCTAATCACCCTGCCTCAGCCTCCCCTCCAGGCGGGCGAACAGCCGCGTCAGCCCCACCACCAGACCCAGGTAGATCGCCGCCACCGTGAGCAGCGGGAAGAACGGCTCGTAGGTGCGGCTCTTGATGTAGTCGCCCGCCTTGGTCAGATCCATCAGACCGATGAAGCCCACGACCGAGGTCTCCTTGAGCAGCATCACGAACTCGTTGAACAGCGAGGGCAGCGTGATCTTTATCATCTGCGGCAGCACGATCAGCAGCATGGTCGACGCGCCCGACAGCCCCAAAGACCGACCGGCTTCGGTCTGTCCCTTATCGACCGCGAGGATGCCGCCGCGTACCATCTCGCTGACGTAGGCCGCGCTGTTGAGCCCGAACGCCAGGATGGCGGCCGTCGTCTTGCTGATGTCCTTGAACGGCACCAGGATGATAAAGTACATAATCATCAGCTGCACCACCACGGGCGTGCCGCGTATGACGTCCACATAGACGACCGCAATGCTCCTAAGCCAATACCACCGGCCGATATGGGCGTTCGACAGCCGCATCAGCGCGATCGCGCAGCCCAGCACCATGCCGATCAGCGCCGCCGACAGCGCCACCACCAGCGTGACGCCCAGGCCCTCGAGCAGCATCTTGTAGCGGTCGCCCTCGATGATGTTGAATGTAAACTGCTGCCCGATGCCGGCAAACCAGTTCGAAATTCCCTCCAAACAAGTCCCCCCTTTCATACCAACCGGAACCATTAACGCGTTAATGATTCCGATTGGTATAACACCATATGCGGGACGGACGCACGCGTCCGCCCCGGCTTTACGTCTAAACCGACCCCGGTCTGTTTAGCCCTGATGCTTGGCGATGATGGCGTCCAGCGTGCCGTCCGCCTTGAGCGCGGCCAGCGCCTCGTTGAACGGGCCCACGAACTCGCTCCCCTTGGGCAGCGCGATCGCGTACTGCTCGTTGCCGCTGTTGAGCTGCTCGCTAAGAAGCTTAAGTCCGTTGCCCTGTGAGACGAACACCGCGGCCGGCGCGGCGTCGATCACCACCGCGTCCAGGCGGCCGTTGACCACGTCCTGCACCGCGTCGATGCCCTTGCTGAAGCGCTGCACGTCGGCGCCCTTGACATGATCGGTCACGTACAGATCGCCCGTGGTGCCCATCTGCACGCCGATCTTCTTGCCTTCGAGGTCGGCCTCGCCCGCAATCTCGCTGCCTTCCTTGACGATGATGGCCTGCACGGCGTCGAAGTAGGGATCGGTGAAATCGACCGACTTTTTGCGATCCTCGTTGACCGACATGCCCGCGATCGCCACGTCGATCTTGCCGCTGGCGAGCGCCGGGATCAGCGCGTCGAACTCCATTGCCTCGATCTTCACGGTGTTGGCGGCGTCGACCTTCTGGATGATGGCGGCGATGATTTCCGGATCGATGCCCTCGATCTCGCCGCCGTCGCCCACGAACTCAAACGGCGGGAACTCGGGGTTGGTGCCCACCACAAATTCCTTCGCGCTCGCCACAGCGCCCGTCAGCATAATGAGCGCGAACACCAGCGCGGCCACCCTCTTGATTTGATGCATCTTCATGTCCTCCATTCGGTTTATGCGCATATTATACAGCGCATTCCGGCCGATATCAACCCCTTTTGGCGTTAATATTCAATGAATATGCGTAATCGTGCATAAAAATTACCGCCTTTTCTTCATGCGCGCGATTGTGAATTGCTGTCTTAGCTGCTCCTCGAACTGCCGTCTTTGCTCCTGCGCGCTCAAGTGCCGCTCCAACTGCTCGTTGTTGTATTTGAGCGCCTGGTCGGCCCGGTCGCGCTCTAAGCGCCGGTACTCGTCGATGGCCGACAGGATCTTGCGCTCGCGCTCGGCCACCAGCCGCGCGGTCGATTGCGCGAGGTCGCCGCCCACCTGGCCCATCTGTCCCTCGAGCGCCTGCCGCCGCGCGCTTGCGTCGGCGCTCATCGCCCGGGCGTCGGCCGTCTCCCGCTGCTGACTGCCGGAGAGCTGATCGGTCAGGTAGCTCGACCGCCCCAGCCCCCGCGACAGCGCCGCGTCCGACAGCGTCTGGCGCTGCGCGGCGTAATGCTCGGCCAGCTGCGCCTTAAGGCGCTCGGTCTCGGGCTCGAGCGCGCCCAGTTGCGACTGAATCGCCGCCTGGCGCGCGCGCGCGCCGCGCTCGAGCGCCTCGATCTCCCCCGCGTTCATATCGCCGTAGGCCCGCCGGGCCTCGTCCAGGTGCTGCTCGTCGGTACGCTCCTCGACGTCCATCAGCTGATAGGGATTGGGCCCGACCGGCCGCGGCTTGGCCCCGATCGCCTCGAGAAACCGGTCGCGGTATTGGTTGAACGCCGCCTCGGTCTTCTTGTTCCACCGGCCGTTGACCTTGAGGTCGGCCCCCAGTCCATTCAATATCTGCTGGTACTGCTTGACCAGCTTGCCCCTGAGCCCGAAATACTCCGATGCCATGCAATGTGCTCCTTTCAGTCGTCGCTTTCAGCGGAAATGGTCAGCCCCGGCGCGACGGCAAACCGGCCGCCGTCGATGTTCCTGATCGTCAGCCGGAACCTGCGCCCGCTGCCCGAGAGCGGCACGCAGGCCGGGCGCATCCGCTCGCCCAGCATGACCCGCCGAGTCATCCGACTCCGGTCGGTCTCGAGCGTGATGTCCATTGCGCCGCTGGCAAACATGTTGAGTTGGGTGAACCGGCCCGCGCCTGCGCCCATCTGCTGCCACGGCCCGCGCCAGAAGGCGTCGATCTTGGCCCCGGCGTAGCTGTCGCCCGCGCCGTAGACGTGCAGCCGGCCGTCGGCGTCCGCCATCAGCAGCGCGTCGTCCAGCGCCAGGAAGCAATTCACCGTGAACCCGGTCTTGAGCAGGTATTGCCCGCGCGCGAGGTCCACCTCGAGCAGGGCGTTGTTGCGCGTCGCGCCGTCGAGCGGCAGCGCCAGGTGCAGCCTGCCTTTGTACAGCGCGCTCACCGCCCCCTGCGCCGAAGGCCGGTTCACCCGCTCGTACAAGCGCTTGGCCTCGCCGCCGCCCACCAACTGAGCCGTGACCCCGTCGTAGGCGCACAGCCCGTCCTCGCCCAAGAAATAGCACGCGCCCGCCGTCCAGGCGATGCTCATCGGCGCGACCGGACCGACCACCCCATGCACCCGCACCACCTCGTAGTTGCCCGGATAGGTGCCCACGATCCGAAACAAATCCCCGTCCTTGAACACCAATACGTCGCCGAGGAAAGTCTTGAGCGCCTTTACCCGCCCGCCGTTCCAGGTGGGGATCAGCACCGTGCCGCCGCCGGCGTCCGGCCGCTCGGCGTCGCCGCTCCAGTCCTCGGGGTTGAACGCCCGCGACCAGTAGACCGCGTCGGGTTCATTCGCCACCGCGCTGCCCCATACCCGCTCGTAGTTGAGCGTCAGCTGCCCGAACGGATGCGGACAGCCGGGCAGCGGTTCCATCTGCGCCCCGCCGTCCCACTTGAGCACCGGCCTGACGCCGTCGGCCAGCAGCAGGATGTCCGCGCCGGCCTTCTGATAATTGAGCGCGCTGGCGCGCTCGGCCCCCGCCCCCAAGTAGCGCGCCTGCCAGCCGGCCTCGGTCAGCTCCCACACGCCCTCTTTGTTGACCGCCACCAGCCGCCGGACGGTCTCCCCCTCCCGGCGCTGGTGGAACGCGGCCAGCGTGCCGATCCCGCCCGCGAGCGGCGGCGCGGCGTGGCGGCGAAAGCCGCGCGCCACGCTCAGCCGCCCGTCCTCGGTGGACACGTTCTCGGCCTCGGGGGCGCAGCCGCCCGGCATAATCAGGTCGTCCCCGGCCTGTGAAAGCCCCTGAAATCGGTCAATCCGGTATTCCATCAGGCTCCCCTCCATCAGTTGAACTTGTTGCCAAGCCGCGTCCTCGCCGCCCGGCGCTCGAAGTGGCGCCGAAGCTGCATCTGTGCGAGCTCAAAGCGCATGTGGTAGTACTGCGAGCGCTGCTGCGCGCCCAGCCCTGAGTTGCCCAGCAGCCGGTAGCTGCCGTAGTCGGCCAGCGCGCCGTGGTACGCCTCGGGCAGGGCGCTCACGTCGCCGTCGCCCGACAGTGCCCGCGTTTCTTCGGGGGCGTACTCGCCGTAGAGCAGCAACTGCGCCTCGTTGACGTAGGCGTTGATTAGCGCGTCGTCGTCCGCGTCGACCGCGCATCGGTCGCCGGTCTGCGCCCGCGCGCGCAAGCGGATCTCGGATAGGGTCATGCGCGTCCCTCCTCATGAACTGCGAGGCTGCAGCGCCGGCGTGCGACCCGCCCGTTCCCTTCATCGGAGGGGAATGGGAAGGCCGCACCCGCCGCCACAGCCCCTATGGCCTCATCAGATCATCCCCGCCCGCTCGAGCACCTCGATCAACGGAACCGGCAGCTCCACCGGCGCGCCCCTCTTGATGAGGAACATCCGCCCATTGTACCCAAGCTCCACCACCCCGTCGCCGCCGCCGGCTTGCGGTACCTTCACGCGCGCCTTGGGCGCCTTCTTGAGCGCGCCGGCCACCTGCTCGAACGCGCGGTCGATCGTTAGCACCGACATGGCGCGCGCCGCCGCCGCGCCGGCCGTGGTATTGACCGTCATCCTCTCTTCCTCCCTTCGCTATGCCGACACGCCGTGCTCGACGCGCACCAGCCACGCGTCCTGCAAAATCTTGACTGCGAAGCCCGCCACCTTCCAGCCGACCGTAGAAATCTGGTCGAGCGGATCGGCGGTGCCGGCGCTGCCCCGGTTCTTGATGATGGCGCGCACGTTCTTGCCCTCGAGGTCAACCACGCCGTAGGCGTCCTTGCCGATCACCAGCGTGGCGGCCACGTCGCCGCCCTCGGCCCCGCCGCCGTCGGGATAGACGGTCAGGCCGTTGTAGTCGCCCGCGCCGCCGCTCAGCGGATGCTGAAGCGTCAGCACCGTGCCGTTGGCCGGCGTGGCATGCGCCGCCGCCGAGGCAATCCTGACCCGCTCGCCGCGCACCACGACGTGCGCGCCCTCAAGCGCCGCCAGCTGCGCGGCGTTTAGGCCCTGGGCCGTCACCAGCAACGACGGCGCGCCCGGTGTATAGGCGTTCGCGGCCGCGCTCGTAAACGTGGCATGGCCCGTCACAATCTCACTCTCCGCGCGGAAGAAATGCGCCTCGCTGGTCTCGATCACGATCACGCCGAACAGCCGGCCGATCTCGCCCGAGAAGATCTGCTCGCTCTCCTGATACTTGCCCACGTCCTGCCAGGTCTGGTCGGATTGCAGGTCGTAGACCGAGTCGGGGCCGACGATCGCCACGTAGTAGCCCTTGCCGGCGCGCATAAACTGGGGCGCCTTGTTCTTCTTGAGCAGCCGCACGGCCTTGCGCAGTTCGGTCGAGGTCAGCCTGTGTCCGGGCGTCAGCGCGGCGCGTCCGGCCGCGGGCAGGCCGTCCGGCCCCGCGGCGTAGAGCACGTTGGTTCCACGGACCAGCTGCTCGCGCGTCAGCGTGTCGATGGTCAGCGCGCCCTGGTCGGCCATCAGCTCCACGCTGTCGTTGACCACCGGGTCGAGCGCGGTCATGTCCAGAAGGTCCGAAACCGCCACATAACCGCCGTACTGCTCGATAGAGGCGCTGACCTCGGTCAGGCTGAGCGCCTGGCCGTCGGGCACCACGCCCTCCACGAGCGCGCCCGTCTGCGCCGCGAACGGCGTCCACTTGCGGAACTGCACCTGCTTGCCCGCGTTCAGCGGCAGCGGGCGCTTCTGCCCGTACTCGTAGTGCACGAGCTTGGGCTTCATGTCCATGATCATCTTCCGGTCGTAGTAGGTCTGCATCGTCGCCGACATCGAGCCCTGCTGCGTCTTGTTCACATTGGCGTTCGCCATGGCCGGATTCCTCCCTCAATCAGTCGTTGAGATACACCTTCTGCCCGCGCTTCAGCTGGGCGTCGATGCGCGCGACCTCCTCCTCGCTGAGCCGCTCCTGTGCCGAGGGCCGCGCGGGCCGGTTGGCGCTGCCCATGGGCTGCGGGCGGGTGGCGCGGCGACGGATGCGCTCGAGCACCGCCCGCTCCACCTGCCGCTCGTCCTCGCCCGGGGACACGTAGTTCAGCGCCCGCTCGACCGGCTCTCCGGCCAGCACCAGCGCGCGGAACGCGCTGTGCTCGCGCAGCATCCCTTCGAGGTCGAAATCGGGGCGCGTCTTGAGGATCGCGTCCTCCTGCGCAAGCAGGCTGCGCGCGAACGCCAGCTGGCGCTGTTCGCTGGCCGCGGCATCGCCCCCGGCGGCTTCGGCGGTTCGTTCAGCCGCCATGCGCGAGGCGATCGCAATCAGTTCGTCGACGACCGCGTCCATCTCCTCGGCCGTGATCGGCGCGCCGGGTTCGTTCGCCTCCACCGCATCGGGCTCCGGCGCGCCCGGCCGGTCTTCCTCCTGCTGTTCCCAAAGCTCCATGGTCTTCCCTCCGTTCGCTAAATAGCTATAACAAGGGCCTGCAGCGTCCCTTCCCATTTCCCTCTGCGCAGGGGAATGGGAAGCCCGCTACGTTCCCGTGCTATCCTCCGCCTGCGGCGCTTGCCCCGCCTCCGCGCGCCGCTCGCGCTCGAGCACCTTGACCAGGATCCGCTCGCGCCCTTCGAAGCTCATCATCTCGAGCGCGTCGCTCGGGGCGATCACGCCCGCGCCCAGCAGTTGCAGCGCCAGCTCGTTCTGGTAGAGCTTCGAGTAGGGCGTCTGCTTCTGCACCTGGATGCTGACGTCAAAGTCGATCAGATGATCGCCGCCGCCGTAGGCCAGCTGGCGTCCGCCGCCTTCGCCGTAGATGCGAAACACCCTCCGTTCGGTGTAGTTCTCCTCGATCACCGCCACCAGCATGCGCACCATCCGCTCGTAGCCGTCGAACAGTTGGTCGATCAGCACCCGGCTTCTCTTGCTGCCCGCCTCCTGCAACGCCACGATGGCGCTGGCCGCCGTGATGCCGCCGCCGGTCTCGCCGCGGTTGAACAGGTTCTGCCCGCTTTCCTCCTTGATCGAGGCGAGCTTCATCTGCTGGTAGCCCAGCAGGTACCCGCCCAGCGGCTGCGCCTGCATCCAGCGCACCGCGCCCTCGTCGATGCGGCTGGCGCGCACCACCTCGGCGTCCATGTCGGTCAGCGCGCCCTCGTCGATGTCGGCGGCCCGATTGACCAGCAGCTTCATTTTGCCGCTCATCAGCGCGTTCTTCAGGATGATCTGGTCGAGCGCGTCGGCGTACACCTGCAAATTCTTGAGCACGTCGATCAGCCCCAGCCCCACCGGCTGCCCGTTCAGCGGATACAGCGGCTCCACGATGAACGGATACATACCATGGGCGTACATGCCCTCGGGCCGCTCGCGCCGGCTGTCCTCGAGCAGCACCCCGCCCGCAAGCTTGGCCATGTGCACCGTCCACGCCCCGGCTTCCCGTTCGTAGGCCTTGAACCAGTATTCGAGCAGCGGCACGTCTTCGGAGGCGTCGTCTTCCAGGTATGCCCGGTCGTCCCGCCGCGCCTCGAAGCCCCGGGCGATAAACGGGGCCAGCTCCGGATAGCGCTCTTCATACCACGAGCGCGGGTAGTAGCCCAGCTTGAACACCGCGCGCCCGTCCTGTATGTCCTCGAACTTGGGGTCCCAGTAGAACTGATCGATCGCCCACGCCCGGACCGCCGCGTCGCCCAGGCCCCCGAGCAGCGCGTCGTCCCAGTACACCTCCTGCACCGACGCGCCCTTCATCAGCGCCTCGCGGCACTTCGCGCGGTACACCTTGCGGTAGCCGCGGCGCTTGAGCACGAAGCGCACCAGCTGCGTCAGGCATTCGGCCTGCCGATCGTCGCGCGGCTCTTCGCCCAGCAGCACCGCGTCCGGGTAGTGATCCATCAGGTCGGCCAGCACCGCCTCGAGCGTGGAGAACATCGCCGGCGTGACCGGCTGCGGCTCGCCCGGTTCGCGCGGCGCGCTGGCGTGCCAATGGTTGGCGCGCCAGAACTGCTCGTTGTCGCGGCACTTGTCGCGGTATTCCTGCGTCGCGCGCCGGAACTCCTCAAACAGCGCGTACGCCCCGCGCACAAAGGCCTCGTCCTGTGATAAAAATGCCTTCATTCGATCGCCCCTTCACGCTTTGTCCGACATGGATGCTAAAGGCGACAAGGCGACAGAATGAGACATGTGCATGCCGGGCGCACAAAAACAGGGGCTGCCGCGCCCCAAAAGGCGCTGCAGCCCCTGCTGTCATCCCAAGGTGATAAGCTTGATTACTTCCCCTGCTTCTCCATGATCGCGGCGTGCGCGGCGGCGAGGCGGGCGATCGGTACGCGGAACGGCGAGCAGGACACGTAGTCCAGGCCGATCTGGTGGCAGAAGATGACCGACGACTGGTCGCCGCCGTGCTCGCCGCAGATGCCCAGCTTGATGCCCGGCTTCGTCTCGCGGCCCAGCTTTACGGCCAGCTTGATCAGCTTGCCCACGCCATGCTGATCGAGGCGGGCGAACGGGTCGTTCTCGAAGATCTTCTTGTCGTAGTAGGCGTCCAGAAACTTGGCCGCGTCGTCGCGCGAGAAGCCGTAGGTCATCTGCGTCAGGTCGTTGGTGCCAAACGAGAAGAAGTCGGCCTCGGCCGCCACCTCGTCGGCAGTCATCGCGGCGCGCGGGATCTCGATCATGGTGCCCACCTTGTAATCGAGCTTCACGCCCTTCTCCTTCATGACCTGCTCGGCGGTGTTCACGACCACCTTGCGCACATAGGCCAGTTCCTTGGCGTCGCCCACCAGCGGGATCATGATCTCGGGGTGGATTTCGATACCCTTCGCCTGGCCCACCTCGATCGCGGCCTCGATCACCGCGCGGGTCTGCATCTCGGCGATCTCGGGGTAGGTGACCGACAGGCGGCAGCCGCGGTGGCCCATCATCGGGTTGAACTCGTGCAGCGAGTCGATCTTTTCGACGATGGCTTCGGAGGTCGTGCCCAGCTCCTTGGCGACGAGGGCGATCTCGGCCGTCATCGTCTTGCCGGGCAGGAACTCGTGCAGCGGCGGATCGAGGTAGCGGATGGTCACCGGCAGCGTACCCATGACCTCGTAGATGCCCTTGAAGTCGCCCTTCTGCATCGGCAGCAGTTTCGCCAGCGCGGTGCGGCGCTGCGCCTCGGTCGAGGCCAAAATCATCTCGCGCACAGCGGCGATGCGGTCGGCGGCGAAGAACATGTGCTCGGTACGGGTCAGGCCGATGCCCTCCGCGCCAAAGCGCAGCGCCACCGCGGCGTCGTGCGGGGTGTCGGCGTTGGTGCGCACGCGCAGGCGGCGCACTTCGTCGGCCCAGCCCATGATGGTGGCGAAATCGCCCGACACCTCGGCCTCCACGGTCGCGAGCGCCTCGGCGTACACATTGCCGGTCGAACCGTCGATCGAGATGAAGTCGCCTTCCTTCATCAGCATCGAGCCGACGTTGACCGTCTTGCTTCCCTCATGTACGACCACTTCGGCGCAGCCGGCCACGCAGCAGGTGCCCATGCCGCGCGCCACGACGGCGGCGTGCGAGGTCATGCCGCCGCGGCTGGTCAGGATGCCCCGCGCGTGGTTCATGCCCTCGATGTCCTCGGGCGAGGTTTCGGCGCGTACCAGCACCACCTTCTGGCCGGCCTTCGAAGCGGCGACCGCGTCGGCGGCGGTGAAGTACATCTGACCGCAGGCGGCGCCCGGCGAGGCGGGCAGGCCCTTGCAGACCGGCTTCGCGGCCTTAAGCGCCTTCGGGTCAAACTGCGGATGCAGCAGCGCGTCCAACTGACGCGGCTCGACCATCATGATGGCCTCTTCCCTGGTGCGCATGCCCTCGTTTACGAGGTCGACCGCGATCTTCAGCGCGGCGGCGGCGGTGCGCTTGCCGTTGCGGGTTTGCAGCATGTACAGCTTACCGCGCTCGATGGTATACTCCATGTCCTGCATGTCGCGGTAGTGCTTCTCGAGCCGCTTGGCGATGCCGGCAAACTGCTCGTACACCTCGGGCATGACATCCTTGAGCGTGGCGATTTGCTGGGGGGTGCGCACGCCGGCGACCACGTCCTCGCCCTGGGCGTTGATGAGGTATTCGCCGTACAGCTTGTTCTCGCCGGTCGAGGGGTTTCGGGTGAACGCCACGCCGGTGCCCGAGGTGTCGCCCATGTTGCCGAACACCATCGACTGCACGTTGACCGCGGTGCCCCAATCGCCGGGGATGTCGTTCATGCGGCGGTAGTAGATCGCGCGCGGGTTGTCCCACGAGCGGAACACCGCCTTGATCGCCTCGATCAGCTGCACCCTGGGCTCCTGCGGGAAGTCCTCGCCCTTCTCCTCGCGGTACAGCGCCTTGAACCTAACGACCAGGCCCTTAAGGTCGTCCGCCGTCATCTCGGTGTCGAACTTATAGCCCTTGTGCTCCTTCAATTCCCCAAGCAGTTTCTCAAACTTGGACTTGGAAATCTCCATGACCACATCCGAAAACATCATGATAAAGCGGCGGTAGGAGTCGTAGGCGAAGCGCTCGTTCTGCGTCAGGTTCGAGAGGCCCTTCACGGCGACGTCGTTGAGGCCGAGGTTCAGGATGGTGTCCATCATGCCGGGCATCGAGGCGCGCGCGCCCGAGCGAACCGACACCAAGAACGGATTGTCCAAGTCGCCAAAGCGCTTGCCGCAAATCTCCTCGGTCGCCTTGAGCGCCGCGTCGATCTGGGCAAGGATCTCGTCGTTGATCTTCTCGCCGTCGTTGTAGTAGGCGGTACAGGCCTCGGTCGATACGGTAAAGCCCTGCGGCACCGGCAGGCCCAGCGAGGTCATCTCGGCCAGGTTCGCGCCTTTGCCGCCCAGCAGATTCTTCATGCCGGCATTGCCTTCCTTGAACAGATAAACATACTTTTGCGCCATATTGCTCCCCCTCGTCGTTAAAAATGAGCGCTTCCACATTCAGCACATATCAATATACCCCAATACGCCTTCTGCGACAAGCGGATACAGGTTAATTTCGGAAATTGTGTTATGTCTTATACGCAATATTCACACAGATGACGGGTAAGGGCAGTGATTCCAGGGGCGGAAACGGACGGCCACAGGCCGTCCCTACACGGGTTCTATATGCCCCGTAGAGACGACCCGTGGCCGCCCGCCCCGTCAGTTTAAATAATCCAACCTGACCTGATAATTGTCGCCCGAGGAGAAGTAGTCGATCGTGATTTGCAGGTTGTTCTTTTTATAGACCGCCATGAAGATGTTGTTGGTGGGCTCGAGGCTGCCCGAGATCGTCCAGCCGTCGGCGGTCAGGTTGCCCGCGTATTCGAGCGCGTCGAGCGTGGTCGCGCCGCGATAGGTCAGTACGCGGCTGAGCGAGCTCACACCGTCCTTGACCGACACCATTCGGCCGGCCGCGGGCAGCGGGAAAGCCGAGTAGCTGGGCTCGCTCCAGGATTGCGCCGGCTCGTTGGCCAGCACCACACGGTTGCCCTGGTTGCTGGCGATCAGGTGGACTTCCACCCCTTCGAACATCAGCACGCTCAGGCGCGGCGTACGCGTGTACACCGACGCGCCCTTATCGGTCAGCCCCGCAATGTAGTCGTCAAAGCCCTTCGCCGTCTGCGAGGGCACCTTGATCTCGGCATAGCCCGGCTCGGTCCGGGTGTCGTACGCCGCGGACTCGAGCACCGGAATGGTTGGGAACAGCTCGCTTGGCCAGAAATCGGTGCTGGCGGGCGAGGGGCCGCCCGGCTGCCGGCCGGGTTGTTCGCCGCCCTCGGGCACGGCCGGTTCAACCTGGGCGCTTTGCCGCTGCGCCAGGCGGTTGTTCGTGAGCACAATCGAGCCGTACAGCGCCAGAGAGACGACCACGGCGGCGCCGAACGCCACCACCAGGTATTGAATCCACTGCCTGCGTTTCTCGCGGGCCAGATCCTCGTCCAGCGAAAATACGTCCTCGTCGTAGTCGCGATCCCGGTTGCTCATCTCCTCACGCCCTCCTGCGATAAACATCACGCGTATTATAACACATGAAACGCGCCGTATCAATCTCAAGTATTGGTCGTCCTGATCCCCTGCACATTGGCGTGCTCCGACAGCGTCATGACGATGTCGCGGTAGGTCAGTTCCTTGGGCAATTGCAGGTCGTAATAGTTGGTGTACAGATTGCCCTCGGGCCGGTTGTCCACGCTGAAGTCGACGTCCAGCACCATGATGCCCTTTTCATCGAAGTAGCTGTTGATGAAGTCGATGGTCTCCACCCGGTGGATGAACTTGATCTCCATCTTCTTGCTGGCGTGCACCACCACGATCTTCTGCAGCGCCATGAGCACGATCATGACCAGCGCGCAGCCCAGCCCCGCGATCAGGTAGTAGCCCATGCCGGCCGCCATGCCCAGGCATGCCGCGTTCCACAGCGAAGCGGCGGTGGTCAGCCCCGCAATCTTCTTGCGGGCGGTGAAGATGGTGCCCGCGCCCAGGAAGCCGATGCCGCTGATTACCTGCGCGCTGATGCGCCCCATCGTGTAACCGACAGCGCCGCCGCCCATGCTTATCATATCGTCGCGAATCGCACATTCGACCAACGCCACCACGCATGCGCCCAAACACACCAGCACATGGGTGCGCATGCCAGCCGGCCGGTTCTTGCGCTCGCGCTCGACCCCGATCACCGTTCCGATTAGGATGGCCACCCCAATGCGTATGACGATATCCCATGTACTCATCAACAGAGCGCCTCCTTCCTCAATATCGAAACCAGCCCGTTGTTAGATGACCACTGATCTGCTCCGACGCCGCCCGGCGGGGCTTTTTCACCCGCTCATTCCTTGCGAAGCCTTGGCGTAGCGCTGCCACGCCTGCGGTCTCGTAAGGGAGAATCGGACGAAAAATCACCTCACCAGCCGACGCTCGAACAGATCAGCGGTTATCCGGCCTTTGGCCGGCGCTATTGGATCCCTCCAGAACTACCTGGGCGTGATAATCACCCGCCGGTAGGGCTCCTCGCCCTCGGAATGGGTGGTCACGTAGCTGTGATTCTGCAACGCGGAGTGCAGCACCCGGCGCTCGTAGGGATTCATCGGCTCGAGCGCCACCCGATGCCCGGTCTTGCGCACGCGGTTCGCCATGCGCTCGGCCAGCCGCCTGAGTGCTTCCTCGCGCTTGGCGCGGTAGTACTCGGTATCGAGCGTCACGCGCAGGTATTCGCTGCGGCCCTTGTTGACCTGCAGGCTGGTCAGGTACTGCAACGCGTCCAGCGTGTCGCCGTGCCGCCCGATCAAGACGCCCAGCGTGTCGCCGATCATCTGCACCGCCAGGTGCCCCTCGGATTCCCTGATCCGGATCTCGACTTCGGCGCCCATCAGCTGCGTAAGCCTCGCCAAAAACTCGTAGGCGGTCTTGCCGTCGGGGCCCAACGCATCCACGTCGAGCGGCGGCAGATCCTCCGCCGTCGCCGGCGGCATCGGCTCGCGCCGGGGCTCCTCGCGCGGCGCCCGGGGTTTTCGCGGCGGTCGGGGCGCGCGCGGCTGTTCGGCGCGCGGCTCCCGCACGGGCTGGCGCGGCTTGGCCTGCTCGGGCTGCGCTTGCCTGGCCGGTTCGGGCCGGGGCTCGGGCTTGCGGGCTTCCTGCTTGGGCGCAGGCGCGGGTTCCGGCTTCGGCTCGGGCCGGGTTTCGGCCTTGGGTTCGGCCTTGGGTTCGGGTTTTGCGGCGCGCCTTTGCGGCGGCTGCTGATCGAGCGAGAACACCGGCATTTCGAAATCCAGCTCCGGCTCCTGCTTGACGGTGAGCCGGACGCGGGCCAGCTTGCCGAACATCCCGAACAGGCCGGGACTGCCGTACTCCAACACGTCGATGGTAACTTCAGACGAATCCTTCTTTAGCTCGTGCAAACCGGCCTGGACGGCATCCTCGACCGTCTTGCCACTCTTTTCGATCGAAATCAAAGTCAGACGACCTCCTCAGGCTTGGCCTTATCCTGGCGCTCAAAATACAGGTTGATGAAGTACTGCTGCACAATTTGCAGGATGTTGACCGCCACCCAGTAGATCGAGAACGCGGCGGTGGAGGTCGAGCAGATCCAGATCGAGAAAATCGGGAAGAACCAGGTCATCATCTTGCCGGTCTGCTGCTGCTGCGCGCTTTGCGCCTGCCCGGCCGGGGTCATCAGCTTCGAAGAAAAGAACTGGCTCGCGCCGGCCAGCAGCGGCAGGATGAACAGGCCATTGAATTGGGTGGGGATCTGAATCGTCCAGAACAGCATCGGGGCGCGGTAGACGTAGGTGCTCGCGCCGAACTGCTCGGCAATCGCGCGGTAGGCGTCGGTGTTCAGGAAGGCGCGCACCGCGTCGATGTTCTCCTGGGTCAGGATAGAGCTGCCGCCCACATGGGCGATCTGAGAGAGCTTGTCGCCCACGGCCGGGATGATCGTGGCCATGAAGGAGTCGGGCTGGTAGACGTTCTTGATCCACAGGAACGACTGCATCTTGCTGGCGTCGAAGGTGCCGTTCATCATGTTCAGGATCATCTGCACGGTGTGCTCATTGGCCACCACGCGCATCGCGTCGAACATGCAGAACAAGATCGGCAGCGACAAGAGCATCGGCAGACAACCGGACAGGGGATTCACGCGCTCCTTGCGGTAGAGCTCGTTCATCTTCTGATTCAGCTTGTCGCGGTCGTTGGCGTACTTCTTCTGGAGGGCCTCCATCTTGGGCTGGACGACGGCCATGCGGCGCATCGATTTTCTGGACTTGATGTCCAGCGGCAGCACCACGAGGCGGATAAGCAGCGTAAACAACACGACCGACCAGCCGTAGTTGCCCACGAACCGGTAAATGTACTCCAGAACGTCCTTCAAAAAGGCGCTGATAAAAAACATCGATCAACTATCCTCCACATAGAATCGTTAGGAAAACTTCCGGGAGGTTTGGAGGGCCGAGGCCTTCCAGATTCAATCATGGGTGTCGGCTCCGCCGGCGTCCATGAATTCCGACAAAGGGCGCGCCCGCCCTCACTCAATTCGCAACGGTCGTCCCGGCCCATCCGGGCCGGCCGTTCGCGTGAGCGGCCGCAACCGGCCGCGCGTGACCCGCCTAGGGCACCGGGTCATACCCGCCTTTGCTGAACGGGTTGCAGCGCAGGATGCGCCAAAAGGCCATCCATCCCCCCTTGAACGCGCCATAGCGCTCGATGGCCTCGAGCGCGTACTCGGAACAGGTGGGAAAAAAACGGCAGGCCGGAGGCAGCCCCGGGCTGATCGACCGGCGGTAGAAGCGGATGGCGGCCAGCATGCAGCGCTTCACGGCGCCATATCCCGGTCGATCAGTTCCGCGCGCCCCAGCAGCGCGTACATTTCGCGCTTGAGCGCTTCGTGCGCGGTCTGCGCCGCCGCGACGCGCGCGGTGAACACATACCGGCCCGGCTTCAAGCGAGGCCGGAGCATGCGGAAATCCTCGCGCATCAGGCGGCGGATCCGATTGCGCACCACCGCGCCGCCGATCTTCGACGACACCGAGAAACCCACCCGAATCGAACGATCCTTCAAATACACAAGTACCATCGACCGCCCCGGAAAAGACTTTCCACGGCGGTAGACGATCTTGTAGTACTTGTTGCGCCCCAGACTGAACTGCCTGCCCAGCCGAAAGGGATGAAGCGGGCGCGCAGCGCCGCGGGTCTGTCCGTCCAAGCCGATCAGGCCGACAGCACCCTGCGGCCGCGCGCGCGGCGCGCCTTCAGCACACGCCGGCCGCCCTTGGTCATCATGCGGGCGCGGAAACCGTGCACCTTGCTCCTCTGGCGCTTCTTGGGCTGGTAGGTACGAAACATGGTCGATCATCCTTTCCATCATTTAAAGGTTATCTTGAATCGCCGCGGCGCCTGTTTGACCGCGGCAAGCCAATCCGGAATGACATGGCAAACCTTTGCCGATCATATCGACAACTCATACAGTATATAGTATGCGCCTGACGCTGTCAAGCGGATTTTTACGCGCTTGCGCTTTACGCAATTTTAATGCGCTTGCGCGTCCCACGTCGCCCCGGGGAAATTCGTAAGCGGCCGCCCTGGCCCATTGGTTGTTGACGGCCTCCGGGCCCCATTCTGCCATACTTGCCTTGAAAACGATGCGCCGGTCGGGTATAATTGTACGCGGGATAAGGTTGAAAAGGAGTGCTGACTGTGGCGGATCTGATCGAACGCGGGTACGCGTATGCGGCGGAGGTCTATGCGGAAAAAGGCGTGGATGTGGCGCGGGCGATGGCGCGATGTGCCGATGTCGCGATTTCCATGCACTGCTGGCAGGGCGACGACATCATGGGTTGCGAGAGCGCGGGCGCGGGCGCGTCGGGCGGCATTCAGACCACCGGCAACTACCCCGGCCGCGCGCGGGACGCAAAGGAACTGCGCGCCGACCTCGACGTGGCGCTTGCGATGATCCCCGGCCGCAAGAAGCTCAACCTGCACGGCAGCTACGCCGAGCTCGAGGGCAGGATGCGCGACCGCGACGCCTATACCGCCGAGGATTTCAAACACTGGATCGAGTGGGCGCGCGAAAAGGGGCTGGGGCTCGACATCAACCCCACGTATTTTTCGCATCCGTACGCGGCGGACGGCTTTACGCTTTCGCATCCCGACCGCCGGGTGCGCGACTTTTGGATCGAGCATGGCCGGCGCTGCCGCGAGATCGCCGAGGCGTTCGCCCGCGCACTCGGCCAGCCGTCGGTGGTCAACGTGTGGGTGCCCGACGGCTACAAGGACGTGCCCGCCGACACCACCGCGCCGCGCGCGCGCATAATCGACTCGCTCGACAAGATCTACCAGGGCAAGGCGGACACCTCGCTCGTGCTGGACGCGGTCGAGTCCAAGCTGTTCGGCATCGGCGTCGAGAGCTACACCGTGGGCTCGCACGAGTTGCTGATGGGCTACGCGCTGTCGCGCGGCAAGCTGTACACGCTGGACTCGGGCCACTACCATCCGACCGAGCAGATCGCCGACAAGATCTCCTCGCTGATGCTGTACCTCGACAGGCTGCACCTGCACGTCACGCGCGGCGTGCGCTGGGACAGCGACCACGTGGTCACGCTCAGCGACGACTTGCAGACCATCATGAACGAGATCGTATTCGGCGGCTACATCGAGCGCGTGCTGATCGGGCTCGACTACTTCGACGCCTCGATCAACCGCGTCGCCGCCTGGGTGATCGGCATGCGCAACGCGCAGAAGGCGCTGCTGCGCGCGCTGCTCACGCCCCACGAGGCGGCCGTCGAGGCCGAGCGTACGGGCGACTTCACCGCGCGGCTGGTCTCGCAGGAGGAGGCCAAGACGCTGCCGTTCGCGCCGGTGTGGGACATGTACTGCCGCATGCAAAACGTGCCGGTGGGGGACGAGTGGCTTACGCAAGTGCGCAAATACGAGCGAGAGGTCATGCTGAAGCGATGATTGAAAACTTGGTCCTTGACATGGGCAATGTGCTGCTCGATTGGAACCCGCGCGCATTCGCCGCGATGGCGGCCCCCGAGCCAGGCGACGCGCCCGCGCTGTACGACGCGCTGTTCGGCTCGCCCGAATGGCCGCTCAGCGACGAGGGGCGGATCAGCGACGCGGAGATCCTGCGCCTGGCGCGCTCGCGCGTACCCGATCGGCTGAAGGCGGCGGTCAGGCGGATGCATGACGAGTGGCCCGACTGGATCGAGGAGCTGCCGGGCGCGGCGGATTTTCTGAAGGAAGCCTCGGCGGCCGGGCTCAAGCTGTACCTGCTGTCCAATGCCGGCGCGCGCTTTCCGGACTGCCTCAGCCGCTTTGCGTTCTATGCGCGGTTCAGCGGTGCGGTGGTATCGGCGCACGAGCGGTTGCTCAAGCCCGACAAGCGCATCTACGAGGTGCTGCTTACGCGCTACGGCCTGTCGCCCGAGCGCTGCCTGTTCGTGGACGATATGGCGGTCAACGTCGAGGGCGCCCGCGCGGCCGGGATCGAGGGCGCGGTGTTCGACGGCGATTACGGGCGGCTTAAGCGGGCATTGCGCGCGTTGGGCGCGCCGTTATAGAGGCCCCATTCCCCTCCCGGGAGGGGAATGGGCAGGGGCGCCCTGCGAAGAGAGAATATGGGGAACGGGAAACGAAAGGAATACGCGATAGCCATGGAGGATCTGTTTACTCAATCGATCCGCAAGCTCAAACCCTTGGCCGACCGGATGCGGCCGAAGACGCTGGACGATTTTCTGGGGCAGCAGAAAATCGTGGGCGAGGGCACGCTGCTTCGGCGCGCGATCCTGGCCGACCGGCTGACCAGCTCGATCTTCTGGGGCCCGCCGGGCACCGGCAAGACCACGCTGGCCGCGATCGTCGCCGAGACCACGCGCTGCGCCTTCGTCAAGCTCAACGCGGTCACCAGCGGGGTGGGCGACGTGCGCGAGGTGATCCGCGATGCCGAGGCGCGGCTGAAGCTGCACGGCCAGAGCACCTTTTTGCTGCTCGACGAGTGCCACCGCTGGAGCAAGGCGCAGTCCGACTCGATCCTGCCCGCGATCGAGCAGGGCGTGATCCGCTTCATCGGCTCCACCACCGAGAACCCGTCGGTGGCCATGACGCCCGCGATCGTCAGCCGATGCCGGCTGTTCCATTTTGACAAGCTAACGCAGGCCGAGGTCGAGCGCGCGATGCTGCGCGCCATCGCCGATAAAGAGGACGGCTACGGCCTGCAGGAGGTCGCGATCGACGAGGCGGCGTTGCATCACATCGCGCACGTGGCAAACGGCGACGTGCGCGCGGCGCTGAACGCGCTCGAGCTCGCGGTACTCACCACGCCGATGGACCGAAACGGCGCGACCGCCATTACGCTCGAGGTGGCCGAGCAGTCGATCCAGCAGCCGGCCTTGCAGATGGACGAGTCGATGTTCTACGACATGCTGAGCGCCTTTTGCAAGTCGCTTCGCGGCTCCGACAGCGACGCGGCGCTGGCCTGGTTCGCGCGGCTGATCCGCTCGGGCGTCGACCCGCGCATCGTGGTGCGCCGGATCATCGCGCACGCCAGCGAGGACGTGGGGCTGGCCAATCCGATGGCCATGCTGCAGGCGGTGGCGGCGGCGCAGGCGCTGGAGTTCATCGGCATGCCCGAGGCCAAGCTGCCGATCGCCCAGGCGATCATCGCGGTCAGCGAGAGCCCCAAGTCGAACGCGGTGGTATCGGCGGTCGAGCGCGCGCAGGGCGACGCCGCGCGCGGCGGCTACCAGCCGGTGCCGGTGCACCTGCGCGACGCGCATTATCCGGGCGCGGACGAGGTCAAGCCCGGGCAGGAGTACAAATACGCGCACGACTATCCGGGGCACTACGTGGCGCAGCAATACGCCCCGCTGGAGTCTACGGGCATGCCTTACTACGTGCCGGGCGAACTGGGTTATGAAGCTGAGATTCACCGGATCAGGCGTGAAAAGGGGATGGAGGCTCTATCTCCTTGCGATCGATCTTGACCGGCGGGATCGACTCGGGGCGTGTGGTCGCCGCGCGCCACAAAAGCGCGCCCAGCGCCATCAGCAGCGCGATCACCAGCATCGTAATGGTGCGCCGGATCAGCATCGACCGCTCGCGCAGGAAGCGGCGGCGGGTGTATGCGTCGCCCTCGGGCGCGCGCGCCCCGTCCTCGAACAGCGGCATGTCGATCTTGGCCGCGGGGACGCTGGGCGCGCGCCGCGCCATCAGCCGCGCCATGTCGAAGTCGTTCAGCACGCGGTCGCGCCCGCGTCCGCAGCGGCGGCACGCGCGCCGACGGTAGGGGTTGGCCCTGCCGCACACGCACACCCACAGCTTAAGCGTCTGGTACGGGAAGACGACGGCGTCGCTCCCGGCGGCCGCGAGCAGCCGATTCAGCTCGCGCCCGTCGGGGCTGGGCAGGTCGGGCACCTCCGCCAGCCGCGTCGGGTTGTACATCCACACCGGGCCGTTTCCCTCCAGGATCACGCGCGTGAACGTAACGTTCAGCCGGGTCGCGCCCGGCAGTTCGTCGGTGGACACCATCGCGGAGAACGCGCTGCGGGGCGGCACGGACAGCCCCTCCATCGAAAAGGGCGTCTCGGCGCGCCGGCCCGCGCCGTCCTCGAATACGGCCACCGCGTCCAGCCGCTCGACGACCTGCTGCGACAGGTTGTTGAGTTTCAAATACGCGCGCAGATTGCCGCGGTCGTCGCGGGTGAATTCATGGCCCAGGTATTCGACCGGGCAGTGCAGATCGATCAGCAAGTGGAAACCTCCGCAGATGTGTTGATACGGCCTGCGCGATTATACCACAATTTTCCGGCAAAAGAAAGGAAGGCCGCATGTCGCTTCTCAGGGCAAAGCTGTCGGCGATGAACGCCGGGGGCGTTCGTCCGCCGCAACAGCCGCGCGGACAATTCAGCGTGCGCGTAGAGAAAGCGCCCGCGCCGGTCCTCGCGCGGCCGGACGCGCGGGTGCTGCGGCGGTTGGGGGCCGACTTCGACTGGCCGGGCGCCGAGCGGCTGCTGTTCCTCGACACCGAGACCACCGGCCTTAAGGGCGGCGCGGGCACGCTGGCGTTCCTCGTGGGGCTGGGCTATATAGAAGGCGACCGGTTCGTCACCGAGCAGTACCTGATGGGCGACTACCCCGACGAGGCCGAGCTGCTGCAAACACTGGGCGGGCGCATGGGTGCGTTCGGCGCGCTGGTCACCTTCAACGGGCGCGCGTTCGACCTGCCGCTGCTCGCCGCCCGCCGCACCATGATGCGGCTGCCGCCCTTTCCGGACCTGCCGCACCTCGACCTGCTGGCCCCTTCGAGGCGGCTGTGGAAGAAGCGGCTGGGCTCGGTCAGGCTGTCGATGCTCGAAGAAAAGGTGCTCAGGCGCGCTCGGACGGACGACCTACCCGGAAAAGAAGCGCCCCGGCGGTTTTTTGATTATCTGAAGAGCGGAGATCGGTCGCTGCTCGAACCGGTCGTTCGGCACAACCGGCTCGACGTATGCTCGATGGCGGAGTTGCTGAATGAGCTGGTCCGGGCCTACGCCGCGCCCGACGCGTGGGCGCGTGGGCTTTCGCCCGATCCGACGCCACCCGAGGACCTGTTGAGCCTCGGGCGCGCGCTCGAGCGCGGGGGCGAGCGCGGCGAGGCGATTGCCTGCTACCGGCTGGCGAGTCTGCCCCGCCCGGTCACCTCGGTGGCGGCGCTCAAGGGGCGGCGGGCCGAGGGCGAGGCGCTGTTCGCGCTGGGTCTGCTCTACAAGCGCATGGGCGACTGCGCGCGCGCAAATGCGGCGTTCGAGGCGTTGGCGCAGCGGGGGCAACTGGGCGCGCGGCCGCTGGTCGAGCTGGCCAAGCAGGCCGAGCACCGCATGCGCGACCCGGGTGCGGCGCTTTTGTGGACCGACCGGGCGCTGGCTTTGTCGTCAGACGCGCGCGAACGGACGGCGCTCGAAAAGCGGCGCGCGCGATTGGTAAGGAAGGGGACAGATTGATGGGATTTATGGCGACATGGAATGGCCGCAAGGCCTATCGAATGCACATTCAGGGCAACCGGCTTGACGACAAGAAGCAGTACGAACAGGCGGAGCGCATGCACGAACAGGCGCTTGCGCTGTACCGCCGGGCGATGGACGACGGGTTTCGCAAGCCGAACGCGCTGATGGCCTACAGCGTGCTGCTGATGCGCAAGGGCAGGTTTGAAGAGGCGCGCGAGGTGATGCTGGCGACCGAGAAGCAACCCGGCCTCAGCCGCGACGACCACCGCAAGCTTCAGCTCAACTTCGCCATCTGCCAGTGGCGGCGCGGGCAGCTGGAGGGCGCGATCGAGCTGATGAAGCGGGCCCATGAGGGCGGAAAACAGGCGCTGATCTACGGCTCGCTCGGCTACATGCTGATCGAAAAGGCCATACAGACCGGCGATTTTTCAGAGGCCGTCGCGTTCAACGAGGAGGCCTACGAATACGACGAGGACGACGCGGTGGTGCTCGACAACCTGGGGCAGCTCGCGCTGGCGCAGGGCGAGCGCGATCGGGCGCGCGGCTTTTTCGAGCGCGCGATTGCGCAAAAGCCCACCCAGGTGGACACGCTGTATTACCTGGCGAAGCTGAGCCATGAGGACGGCGATCCGGAGGCTGCCAAAGGGTATCTCGCGCGGGCGCTCGGGGGCCGCTACAGCGCGCTGTGCACCACCACGCGCGAACAGGCGGCGGCGCTGTTGGAGCGCGTCAAGGGCGGTTGACGCGACGGATTTTGGATAACGAAAAGCAAACAAAGACAGGTCGAGCGGCAGTTGCTTCGACTTGTTTTTGTTATTGTTGCAATAACATAAATTCCGTGGTATAATTTAATGGAAAATTGGGAGCGGCGCGCATGGACGCGCCGACCGAGAAATTTTCGGGTCTTAAGGTATGACGGGGCGTGGGTACCGCATAGAATGTTATCATTCCGACCATTGTTTGCCCAAGCAAAATACGAGGAGTGATACGATGGACAATCCCAATAACAGAATGATGGCGGCGGGGCGGTTGGAGCAATCGCTCGAGATGAGCCATGAAGTGATGAGCGAGCCATTCTATTCGGGCATCCTGCTGGTTAAGCGACTGTCGGGCGCGGTGGACAGGCTGCCCATCACGGTGCCCGGCAAGCTCAAGGGGACCGGTCCCGCCTGGGATGAGGAAGCGCTGCTGCTGATGCAGGGCCAGGTGCGCTCCTACAATAAGGTGGTTGAGGGCGCGGGCCGGCTGATGGTGACGCTGTTCGTGCAACACGTGGGCGAGGGCGCGGACAACGACACGCTCAACCGCGTGGAGATATCGGGCGCGCTGTGCAAGCCGCCCATCTACCGGGCCACCCCGTTCGGGCGGGAGATATGCGATTTGATGCTGGCGGTCAACCGGGCGTTCGGCAAGTCGGACTACATCCCGTGCATCGCGTGGGGGCGCAACGCCCAGTACGCGGCACGGTTCAAGGTGGGCGACCGGCTGCGCATCACCGGTCGGCTGCAGTCGCGCGAATATCAAAAACTCATGGAAAGCGGCGAATACATGGTTCGCAACGCCTTCGAGGTGAGTTGCTTCACGCTCGAAGCCGAGCAGCCCGGCGAGCGGCGCGAGCCGCTTCCCGAGCGGGCAAGGGTCGTGGAACACGTATTCGAGCAGGTGCCTAACGCATGAGCGCCCCGATCTGCTTCTTGGATTTCGCGTCGAGCACCCCGCCGGACAGCGCACGCATGATGTAGTCGTCAATTGCGGGCGAGGGAGCGTCCCGCCGGATCAGCAGCAACGCGTTCAGAACGTCGAGCAGGATGGATTTGCGCATGGTCTCCTTGACGGCGGACAGGTCCAGTGAAATCAGGGCGTCGGTGATCTTGCCGGCCAGCGCCGGCGCGTGGGGTACGATCTGGCGGAGCGACTGGATTGACTGGCGCACGGTGATCGGCTTCTCGTCGCGCAGCACATCGAGGTACGCGTCGATGGCCTCCGCCATGCGGTTGTCCTTATCCCATTTCGCGTTCTCGGCCATCAGCATCAGGCCGATGCTGCGCTGATAGGAGTTGGCGCTCGCGAGCTTGTCGCGAAAGATATGGAAGTACGGATAGACGTCGTCCCGCGTCGTCGAGCGCTGCTTGAGCAGCAACAGCGCTCGATACCGGACGTCGTCGTCCTTCAGCGACAGCCACTCGACCAACCGGGCGATGTCCTGCTCGAGCAAGGCCTCCGCCGCCTCGGGCAGGGCATCTTTTTCAATCGATAGAATGCCTTCCATGGTTATCATCGATATACCGCCTCCCATTACGCCTGTATTATAACCAACCGCCGCCCGGCGGTCAAGGCCGCGCGGGATCGGGGCTGCGGCGCCGTTGCGGCGCCGCAGCCCCATTGCGTCAGGACAGCTTCGAGATCATCAGCGACAGGTTGACGGTGCCCGCCAGCGGGCCGGTCGCAAGGACCAGGTTCTGAGCCGGGTCGACGTTGCGCAGCGTGATTGCGGCCGGAATCGCGCCCACGTTGATGATCGCCTGGCCGTACACATGCTCCAGCGCGCCGTACGCGGCGTAGCGCGTGAGCGGCGCTTCCGTCCCGCTCACGAACACGGCCAGCGTGGCATTGGCGCTTTGCGCCAGCGCGTAGTAGGTGATGGCGTACCGGCCGGGCGCGCTTATCGTGATCTGGCCGGGTGCGGCGAACGAGAAGGGGGCCGGCAGCGGCGACGGCACCGGCGTTTGGTTGAAGGCGACCACGCCGCCGGGTATGACGGTCTGGGCGCCGATATTGCTGAAATAGGCCGAAACGATCACGCCGGCCGGACCTTGGGGCCCGGTGGGGCCCTGCGGGCCGCGCGGCCCGCGGCAACAGCACATGTTGCAGCAGCAGCGGCAATTGAACGACCAGCACGAACCGCAGCAGTCGTTCCGGCGCTGGCAGCCAAGGCGCCAATCGGCTGCATCCTCATGGTATTCGGCGCCCGTGGAATCCCAATGGTTCCAGGCGACGCCGGGATCATCATAATAGCGCATGGTGTTCCTCCGATCATGAGTGTGTGCGAGGGAATTGCCCCTCGTTGTATCGTATGCGCCCGGCCCTTGGATGGTAAGTGTGTGCGGTCAAAACGAATAAACCCCGGCCAATCGGCCGGGGCGGGATGTCAAGGGAGATCGAGCTAGCAGATTTTGAGCAGCATGGTGTGCGCGCCGTCCATCTCAACCACGAGCAGACCTTCCTTTTCGAGGCGCTTCATGATGTCGCTGAAGCGCTTGAAGCCGATTTGACGCTCCTCGAAGTCGGGGTAGGCGGCCTGGATCGCGCCCTTGAGGATCGAGGGGTTGATGCGCTCGAAACCATCCTGCTTGAACTGATCGAGCTGGTCGGTGAACGCCGGCAGCCAGTTGGTCTTGTTGAGCTGGGCCGTGGGCGCGTCGGTGCCGGTCAGCGTGATCTTGACCGAGGAGTCCTCGGTCCATACCTTGAGGTGAGGGGATACGGAGGCCAATTGATTCATCAGCTTGCCGAACGTGGTAAAGCCGTAGCTGCGCTCGTCGAAATCGGGGCGCAGGCGCATAATGATGTCCTTGAGCTCGCTCGCGTAGAGGGTGTCCTCATCCTGATCGGCCAGCACGGTCTCGACCAAGGTGACGAGCTCCTGCAAGTCGCTGGGCGCTTCGGGCTCCTTGCCCTTGACCGCGGGCTTCGGGGCCGGCTTCTTGATCGAGGAGGCCACCGATTCCAGGAAGATGAACTCGTTACAGGCCTTGATGAAGATGCCGCTGGCCACCTCGCTGCGCGAAATGCCCAGCACATGCTTGCCCATCGACTTGAGCTTGCCGACGAGCGGCGTGTAGTCGCTGTCGCCCGACACGATACAGAACGAGTCGATCAGCGGGTTGGTGTAGGCCACCTCGAGCGCGTCGATGACCAGCAGGATATCCAGGTTGTTTTTCTGCGCCTTGCCGTAGCGGATCGAGGGTACCACGGAGAACGTGTTCGACAGCAGGCATTCGCGCAACTCGGTATAACGATCGGTGTAGCCGTACACCTTGCCGAGCAGGATATCGCCCCGAATCTTGACTTTCTCGATGATGTTGTTAAGCATGGACTCCTTGGCGCCTGCGTTCTCCAAGTCCACGAACACCGCAAATTTCGACGTGCTCACATTGTCCCCCGATTCCGGTATTATTCTGACAGCGCATGGTTCGCTTCCTTAACAGTGTACGCCCTGGCGGCCAAAATGTCAAGGTCGCGTTTTTTTATAGGTCCTTGCACATTTTTTATAGGTTCTTGACATCTCGATCGTCGTCGCGTATGATACAGACGGTGACTGAACGCACGATTGAGGGAGGTAATCAAATGAGTTCCTTGGTCAACAAGCTGGATCAGTCGTTCGGGGTAACGAAGCGCGGTTCGACCGTAAAAACCGAACTTTTGGCCGGTCTTACCACATTTGCCACCATGGCCTACATTCTGCCGGTCAACGTCGGCATATTGGCGGCCTCGGGGTTGGACGGCGGCGCGGTGTTCATGGCGACGGCGCTCGGATCGGTCGTCGGCACGGTGCTGATGGCGCTCCTGGCCGGGCTCCCGTTTGCGCTGGCGCCCGGCATGGGGCTTAACGCGTTCTTTGCGTTCACCATCGTCATCGGCTTCGGCTACTCCCCGTCGTTCGCGCTGGCTGCGGTATTGACCGAAGGCGTTATCTTCATCCTGCTCAGCCTAACGGGCATACGCCAGAAGTTGTTCAACGCCATACCCCTCTCCGTGAAGAACGCAGTTTCCGCCGGTATCGGGCTATTCATCATGTTCATCGGGCTTCAGAACTGCGGCTTCATCATCGGCAATCCCGCCACCCTTGTCGCCATCAACCCGAACATCTATACACCGGCTGTCGCGCTCGCGCTGATCGGCATCATCATCACGATCATCCTCTACGTGAAGCGGGTGCGCGGCGCGCTGCTGCTGGGCATACTCCTCACCTGGCTGATCGGCGTCGGCGCGCAACTCATGGGCTTCTATCAGGTCAACCCGGAACTCAAGGCTTTTTCGCTCATCCCCTCCGGCATCTTCAGCATGCCGCCCAGCATGGCGCCGACTTTCGGGCTGGCGTTCCATGGCTTCGGCGAAGCGTTCCGGAGCGTCGGGGATTTCGGCCGCTTCATGATGTGCATGCTGACCTTCCTCTATGTCGACATCTTTGATACGCTCGGCACGCTGTCCGGCGTCGCCACCAAGGCGAAGCTGCTCGATCAGAACGGCGAACTGCCCGGCCTGAGCGGCGCGCTGCTGGCGGACGCGATCGGCACCGCGGCGGGCGCGATCATGGGTACTTCCACCGTAACCACCTTCGTCGAGTCCGCCGCGGGCGTGGAAGAGGGAGGCCGCACCGGCTTGACCGCCATGACGACCGGCATCCTGTTCCTGCTCTCCATCTTCCTCTATCCCATCGTCAGCGCCATTCCTTCCTTCGCGACCACCTGCGCGCTGGTCATGGTGGGCATCATGATGCTTGAGCCGCTGAAGGACGTGGACTTCGGCAGGGTCGATCACGCGATCCCCGCCGCATTCACCATGGGGCTGATGGTCATGGGCTATTCGATCAGCACGGGCCTGCAATGGGGCGTGCTGTCCTACGTGCTGGTCAGCGTCATCAACAAGAAGAGCCGCGAAGTGGGTCCCGTCATGTGGGTGCTGTGCGCGCTGTTCCTGATTAAGATGCTGATCATCGATCACCTCTAAATCGAGCCCAATCGGGCTGGCGACCGCAGCGGTCGCCAACCCGATTGGCTTTATACCTCCACCGGAACAAACGAGAAGGTCGTCACGTCGAACAGCCCCATGTCGGTGAGCTTGAGTTCGGGGATGACCGCGAGCGACATGAAGCACAGCGTCATCACGGGTTCTACGCCCCCGCTGATGCCCAGGCGGTCGTGCGCGGCGCTGTGAATCAGCTTAAGCTGCTCGCTCACCCATTCGCCGCCTTGGTCGCTCATGATGCCGCCGACCACCATGGGCATGGCGCTGACGACCTCCTGTTTGTCCGCGAGGCAGATGCCTCCGCCCTGCGCGATCAGCCGTTCCACCGCAAAAGCCATGTCGGCGTCGTCGGTCCCGACGACGATGATGTTGTGCGAGTCGTGCGCGATGGACAGCGCGACCGCCCCGGTCTTGATGCCGTATCCGCGCAGCAGCGCGCACGCGACGTTGCCCGTGCCCCTATGGCGCTCCACCACCGCGATCTTGACGATGTCCTGATCCGGTTGACGCACAAATTCCCCGTCTTCGTCCAGGCGAACCACGGCCTGTCCCTTGCCGGTCACCACGCCGCCGGGCAGGATGTCGATCACGCGAACCTGTTCGGATTTGAGCCGGAGTCTGAGTTTATCCCGCGTGAAATCTCGCACGTGGAACCGGCCCCGCACCAAGTCGATGGGGTTGCGCGTTACCTCTTTCAGGTATTGTCCATCCTTGGCCAATTCCTCGCCCTTGACCCATACCCGCTTCACGCCGAAGTCCGACAGGTTGTCGACCAGCACGAGATCCGCGCGAAGCCCGGGCGCGATGCCTCCCCGGTCGTGCAGGCGGAAGCACTGCGCCGCGTTCAGGCTGGCCATCCGAACGGCGGTCAGCGGGTCGATGCCTTCCTCTACCAAGATGCGCAGGTGATTGTCCAGGTGGCCGACGCTCAGCAGCGTCTTGGGCTGGCAATCGTCCGAGCACAGCAGGCAGCGCCCGCTGTTTGTCGGCGTGACGCCCCTGACCAAATCCCTGAGGTTATGGCAGGCCGAGCCCTGGCGCAGCATCACGTACATGCCGCGCGAAACGCGGTCGACCAATTCCTCGGGCGTCGTACACTCATGATCGGTCGAAATTCCAGCGGTCGCGTAGGCGTTCAGCGCGTTCCCCGCGAGGGAGGGGCTGTGCCCGTCGATCAGCTTGCCCGCGCGCCTTGCTTCCAGCAGCTTGTCCAGCACACCGTCGTCCGCATGAACGACGCCCGGATAGTTCATGAATTCGCCGAGGCCCAGGATCCGTTCGTCTTTCAGCGGTTCGCGCATCATCCCGGCGTCGATCACCGCGCCGGCGTTCTCAAACGGCGTGGCCGGGACGCAGGAGGGCAGCATGTATAGGATACTGAGCTTTGAGCAGCGCGCCGCTTCGAGCATATACCGCATCCCGTCCAAGCCGCACACGTTGACGATCTCGTGCGGGTCGGCGATGATCGTGGTTGTGCCGCGCGGGATCAGCAGCCTGCCGATCTCCTCGGGCGTAACGTAGGAGGACTCGATGTGGATGTGCGCGTCGATCAAACCCGGCAGCAGATATCCGCCCCGTGCGTCCACGATCTCTTTCCCGCTGTATTCGCCGACGCCCGCGATGTACCCCGCGCAAATCGCGACGTCCCGCCCTTCGATCACGCGGGTGTTATACACATCCGCCACCTTGCAGTTTTTGATGACGACGTCAGCCTCTTCCCGCCCCGCGGCGACGTCGATCAACCGTTTCAACGCGGATTTTTCCATGACGACGCTCCTTCCCCCCATCCCCCAGGCTCCTTACGCCTGTCGGTATTGTATCATCCGCGCCTTCCGGGCGTCAACAGCCAATGGGCGCGACGCGTATGGTGGAATGGCGGCGTGTATGGTAGAATAAGACCCGGAGGCGATGATTATGGAACAGTTTTCGCGCAACATCCGGCTGATCGGCGAGGAGGCGCAACGGCGCCTGTTTGCGGCGCGGGTAGCGGTGGTGGGCCTGGGCGGCGTGGGCTCCTATGTGGCCGAGGCGCTGTGCCGCGCGGGCGTCGGGCATCTGATGCTGGCGGACGGGGACGCGGTCGAGGAAAGCAACCTGAACCGCCAGTTGATCGCGACGCGGGACACGCTGGGCCTCGCCAAGGCCGAGGCGGCGCGCGCGCGCGTTCAGTCGATCAACCCGGCCTGCGATGTCGACGCGCGGCGCGTGTTCCTCGATTCCACGACGATATCGGATTTTGACTTCACCGGCTATGACTATGTGTGCGACGCGATCGACACGGTGGCCGCAAAGCTTCTGCTGATCGAGCGGGCGCAGGCGCAGGGCTGCCCGGTCATCAGCGCGATGGGCGCGGGCAACAAACTGGGCGTAAAGCCGTTCGAGGTGGCCGACATCGAGCGCACCTCGGTCTGCCCGCTGGCGCGCGTGATGCGCCGCGAGCTCAAGGCGCGCGGCCTGACGGTCAAGGCGGTCTATTCAAAGGAAGACGCCCGCAAGACCACGGACGGCGCGCGCGCCCCCGGCTCGATCTCCTTTGTGCCCGCGATGGCGGGTTTGACGATGGCCGGCGAGGTGATCCGGGCGATTATCGGCTGATCTTAAGAAAGCGCCATCAAAAAACCGCCGGCGAACGCATCGCCCAGGCCGATCGTGGTGACGCGCTTTTCCGATACGCGCTTCGCCGGCACGCAGGCCGCGTCCGGAAGCAGCGCGCACAGCCGCTTGACAAACTTTGCGCCCTGGGGATCGCCGGGCAGATCGCAGGTGTCTTGGTAGTTGTCGACCGTAAAATCGTCGCCGAAGCGCAAGCGGGTCGTCGCCAGCGCGACACCACCCGCAAGCGCGGGTTCGAGCGTTGCCGCGCCTTGGCCGAACGCCGCCGCCCAGTGCCGCGTGTGCACCACGACGGCGCGCGCACCGATCACGTCCAACACGTCGCGCAGCGCGTCCGCCACCGCCTTTTCATCGAGCAGATCGACGCCGCGACTCAGATAGCCCTGCAACTCATCCTCATTCATGCCGTGGAGGTCGATTCTGTCCTTGAGGCCGTCGCGGATCATCGTGCGCAGCCGGTCGTCGAAAAAGCCTCCGTCTTCATAATAGACCAGCGCGCCCGGCCGGAGGCTGCCCATGATGCGTTTGAGCACCGCGAGGCGCTGCTTTAGCGTCTCGGCGCTCTGCATCGCGTTGAAGCCGGAGATCAGGAACACCTTCGCGTCCGTTAAGAGTTTCGCAAGTTCCTCGTTCAGGCGCATCTCGACGTTTTCCGGATCGTTGTCGTAGATGATTCGGTTGGGCCGGATCGCGCGCACGTCCAACCGCCTCGTCCGGACGCGCGCGCCTTCGGTAAACTGCACGATCAGATGCGGGTATACATGCTCCCCCATGCTCGAACATACGTAGGGACAGCCCGGCGGCGTCAGTCGGCGGACGTGTTCGTTCATCGTCACCATATGCAGCGCCGCGCTGCGCCCCAATTTCTCAAGCGCGATGGCCGCGCGGATGGACGTGCCGCCCAGCGTGATCTTGTTGCTAAAGCGCCGTGCGAACCGCTCGATGACCTCCGGCGAAGCGACGAACCGTTCACCGCCCGCGCCGCTCTTCACAAACGAAAGGATGGATACGAGCATCGAACGCTCGTCCACCACCGGCACAGCCATATCCAGTTCTTCCTCGCGGACGTCATACGCGTCCGCGAGCGCCGACAGCACCTGCTCGTCCCATTCGATTTCGTAATCCACGTTGTTGCCCAGACCCAGGACCAGCGCCTCGCCCATTCGCTCACTTCCTTTAGTAATGTCGCGCCGCGCCTTCCGAGCCGAACAGGTCGATCTTTTCGTGTACGACCTTCTTCATCGCCGCGATGCAGGGCGGATAGATCGCGTTGGGCTCGCGCAGCGACTCGTCTGCGAGCACCTCACGGCACTTGCGGTAGAAGGCGGCCTTGATATCGCTCGAGATATTGATCTTGCTGATGCCCAGCTTGACGGCTTCGCGGATTTCCCAATCCGGATTGTCCGACCCGCCGTGCAGCACCAGCGGAATGTCGACCAGTTTGCGAATTTCTCCCAGCAGATCGAGCCTGAGCGCCGGCTTTTTCCCCTTCGGATACAGACCGTGGGCTGTGCCGATGGCGACCGCCAGCGCGTCGATGCCGGTCTGCCCGACGAAAGACGCTACGTCCGCGGGGTTGGTGTAGATGATGTCGTCGGTGCCGGCCTCGCCGCCGTTCCCGGTCGCGCCGATGGTGCCCAGTTCCGCCTCGACGGTGACGCCCGCCGCGTGCGCAGCCTCGACCACCTTGCGAGTCAAGCGGATGTTGTCCTCAAAGGACGCGGTGGACGAGTCGATCATGACCGATGTAAAGCCGCAGCGGATGGCGTTCACCGCCTGGTCGTAGCTTGCGCCGTGATCCAGGTGCAGACAAACCGGCAGCCGTGTGCGGTGCGCCTCGGCCAGCACCGAATGCGTGAAACTGTTCATCACAAACGACAACTCATCCGGGTGAATCGCGACGATCACCGGGCTGCCCTTTTCCTCGCAGCCTTCGATGACACCGCGCAGCAGCATGCTGGAACTGACGTTGAATGCGGGCACCGCGAAACCGTTTTTCTGGGCGGGCTCGAGTATGGTCCGGATATCGACGAGCATGTGTCTTCCTCCAATTGTATGATGAAATCTCTCTATTAACTCTTGACGGAGCCGGCGGTCATGCCGGCGATGAAATTGCGCTGGAAGAACAGGAACAGGATCAGGATGGGCAGACAGCCCAGGATACTCATGGCCATCATCTCATTCCATTCGTATGAGTGTTGGCCCATCAGCTGCTGGATGCCCACCGGCACCGTGCGCATCTTGGTGGTCTTGGTCAGCGTCAGCGCGAACAGGAACTCGTTCCAGCTGATTAGGAAGGTGTACAGCCCGGTGGAAACAATGCCCGGCCGCGAGATGGGCACCAGCACCTGCCATAGCGCCCGGAAGTTGCTCGCGCCGTCCACCATCACCGCCTCGTCCAACTCGCGCGGCAGCGTGTTGAAGTAGCCGGTCATCATCAGAATCGCATAGGGCAGCGTGAACACCATGTAGGTAAAGATCAGGGCAAAATACGTGTCGTAGAGCTTTAGCACCGTAATCAGGCCGAAGTAGGGAATCAGCAGCGTGATCGGCGGCAGCGATTGAGTCGCGATGATGAACAGGTTCAATTGCTTCTTGCCGCGAAAATTGTACCGGCTGAAACTGTAGGCCGCGAGAATCGAAAAGACCAACGTCAGGATGGTCACGCAACCCGCGACCAAGTAGCTGTTCAGAAAGAACCGCATCTTTTCAGGCGTCGCGAAGATGGTTCGATAGGCGCCAAAATTGAGGACGTCGGGCAGCAGCCTCGGCGGCAGCGAGAAGATCTCGCGATTGGACTTGATCGACGCGCATGCCATCCAGAGCACCGGGAACCCCGCGTACAGCATGCCGGCGGCGAGCCCGATGTAGAGCAGCGCCGTCCCAAGCCATTTCCTGTTGCTTCGCTCTGTTTTCACGCTAGTCCCTCGCTTTCTGGTACCGGACATAGACAAACGCGATCGCCAGGGAGAACACCAGAATGACCACGGCGCTCGCCGACGCCAGCGAGAACTTATAGGAGCTGAACGCCAGCTTGTAGGTGAAGGTGGAGACCATCTCCGTCGCATGGATCGGGCCGCCCCCGGTGGTCATCCAGATGAGCGGGAACACCTGCATCGTCCAGATGAAGTCCAGCATCGCGATCGAGCGGATGATGGGCATCAGCTGCGGGATCGTAATGTGCCAGAAGCGCCGGACGCCGCCCGCGCCGTCGATCATCGCCGCCTCGTACAAATCCGAGGGAATCCCCTGCAGCCCCGCCAGCAGACTCACCATATAGAACGGATAGCCCGCCCAGATGTTGACGAAGGTCACCGCGTTGAGCGCCGTGGCGGAGGAACCGAACCATTCCACATAGCCGTCGATCGCGCCCAGCATCCGCAATACGTGGTTGACGACGCCGCTCGGGTCCAGCAGCAACCGCCAGAGAATCGCCACGATGGTCGCCGTGAACATCCAGGGCATTACGTAGATGGCGCGCAAGATCGCCTTGGGCGCCTTGGGCAGCGACTTCGCGTTGAGCATCATCGCAAACAGCAATCCGATCGCCATGTGGAAGATGACGCTCATCGCGGTGAAGTAGAGCGTGTGCCCCGTCGCCTCCAGAAAGACCGCGTCCCGAAACACCGTAAGGTAGTTGGCGAGGCCCACGAACCGGGGATGCTTGTTGGTGATTACATTGTCCATCACGGAGTACTGCGCGACCATGACCATCGGCACGACCATGAGCAGCGCCATGATCAGCATCGTCGGGAACAGGTATACGTAGGGCGACGCGGAGCGTTTGAAGCGCGGACCGATGAGCCGCGCCTGCGCGGACGCGCCTCCTTGCTGAACCATAGACCC
>NZ_JBISDI010000023.1:0-68702 GCF_051162045.1 Anaerozeibacter quisquiliarum | reverse complement strand
TCAATATCTGCCGCTGCTGCTGTTTTCTCATGACCGGCCCTTTCTTCTAACATTTATTGGCACGTTCGGTTTTTACAATCATAACACCCCATCACATCTATGTCAATGTGTGGAAGTACAGCAAAGAGCGTGCCTTGGTTATTAAAATTGGCGGCGGGGTTTTCTCCCGCCGCCCATCTCATGATTCATTCATCAAACCGCCGTCAGGCGATTCGATTCTCTTGGTAATCCTCCCCCTCTATGTAGAGATGCCATCTCCCTGGCCTGCGGGTCATCCCTCGAAGGGAGGGAATAGGCGGCTTACTGCAGCAACTGAAGGATGCCCTGCGGCTGGCTGTTGGCCTGGGCCAGCATGGCCTGCGCTGCCTGTAACAAGATGTTATTCTTGGTGTAGGTCATCATCTCGTCGGCCATATCCACGTCTCGCACGCGCGATTCGGCGGCCTGCAGGTTCTCCTTCGTCGCCGCCATGTTGTTCGACGCATGTTCCAACTGATTTTGCTGTGCACCGTAGGCAGCGCGGGTGGCGTTGACCTCGGTGATCGCGTTTTCTACCAAGGTGTTGTTGACGGCTGAAGGAACCCCACCACTTGTTGCATTATAAAGAGCGTTCAGGCTCGTCGTCGTGGCATTCTTGATCCCAACCTTCTGAGAGCCATCCTCGCCGTAGTAGATCGTTGCCGCAATGCCAGCACCTGTGTTGCCACCATCACCCAGACTGGTCTTGGTACCGAACACCTCTTTATTGTTAAACTTAGTCTTCTCGTAGATGTCCTTGATCGCGTTGCCCAGCGACTTCATCTCCGCGCCGATGTTCGTCCGATCATCCGTGCTGTAGGTATCGTTGGGAGCCTGGGTTGCTAGCTCCTTGAGCCGTACCAGCATGTCCGATACTTCGTTCAGTGCGCCTTCAGCCGTCTGGATGAACGAGATGCCGTCCTGCGCGTTGCGCGTCGCCTGCGTGAGTCCCCTGATCTGCGAGCGCATCTTCTCGGAAATTGACAGCCCCGCCGCGTCGTCCGCCGCGCGGTTGATGCGCGCGCCGCTCGACAATTTCTCCATCGACTTGTTGGTGTTGACCGTGTTTGTGTTGTACTGGCGATACGTGTTCATCGCCGTGATATTGTGGCTGATCCTCATGGTCTCTTCCTCCTTGAATTATCTCTTCCGCGGAATCCTTTCCTGCGGCGTTGGTGTGCTGTGCGATCCTTCGAAATCATTCCCCTCTGTGGAGGGGTGCCGGAGGGGTGGATTGGTGGCCTGTCGCGCCGCGCAATTGAAGCTGAACTTGTATGGCGTAGGGGCCTGACTGGGTTACTCCCTGCGGGGGTATCACTCCACCTGCGGGCACCCTCCCACAGAGGGAAATGGGTCAGGCTCCTATGCCGCGTCGACCCTCGCTTACTGCAGCAACTGCAGGATACCCTGCGGCTGGCTGTTGGCCTGGGCCAGCATGGCCTGCGCTGCCTGCAACAAGATGTTGTTCTTGGTGTAGGTCATCATCTCGTCGGCCATGTCCACGTCGCGCACGCGCGATTCGGCCGCCTGCAGGTTCTCCTTCGTCGCCGCCATGTTGTTCGACGCATGCTCCAATTGGTTCTGCTGGGCACCGTAGGCGGCACGGGTTCCATTGACTTCGGTGATTGCGTCTTCAACCAAGCTGTTGGTGACTGCTGTGGGGCCTTCTCCCGCAGCTGTACCCGTTGCGGAAGTCGTTGCAGCGTAAAGCGAGGCCAACGCTTGTGTCTTGGCCTTCTTGATCCCAACTCTCTGCGAACCATCCTCGCCGTAGTAGATCGTCGCTGCGATGTCAGTACCCGCGTTACCACTGCCATCAATAGAACTGCCCGTCCCGAAGACTTCTTTGTTATTGAACTTAGTCTTCTCATAGATGTCCTTGATCGCGTTGCCCAACGACTTCATCTCCGCGCCGATGTTCGTCCGATCATCCGTGCTGTAAGTGTCGTTGGGAGCCTGCGTCGCCAACTCCTTGAGTCGGGTCAGCATGTCCGACACTTCGTTCAGCGCGCCTTCAGCGGTCTGGATGAACGAGATGCCGTCCTGCGCGTTGCGCGTCGCCTGCGTAAGTCCCCGAATCTGCGAGCGCATCTTCTCGGAAATCGACAGCCCTGCCGCGTCGTCCGCCGCGCGGTTGATGCGCGCGCCGCTCGACAATTTCTCCATCGACTTGTTCGTGTTCACCGTGTTCGTGTTGTACTGGCGATACGTGTTCATCGCCGTGATGTTGTGGCTGATCCTCATGGTCTCTTCCTCCTTGAAATATTGTCCGCGGAATCCTTTCCTGCGGTATCCTCAAGCCGCCCCGCGGCCTGTGACCAACGTCGATTGCGCCCCCAGTCGCGCCTCCCTCCGCTCGCGCAACCTTCCTCATAACTGTATATCGGCAAATAGCTCACCGTGTTTAATACAAAACCGCCGCCGGCAAAGTTTTTTCGACAATTCTTTTCGCGTACCCGATCCATCCGACCCGGTCGGCCAGTGGGGGAAGCTGTAATGGATACTTGAAATCAGGGGTATTTCTATGTTGGAATAAGCATGGCGGGAAGGCTGGCAGCATCTGTGTTTCGCGAATCACCCGCTGGATAGAATATTGAAAGCGAGGCGATGCACGGTGGCAGGCTTCGAGAGGATCATGGTTGCACTGACGGTCGTCGGATTGCTTATTGACCGGCATAACCGCGATAAGCATGACGAAGAAAAGTAAGCGAATCGCCGCGCGGCTTCACCTGCACGGCGATTCTGTAAAGGAAAGCCAGCGGGCGTGGGCCCATAGGCGAGAAAACAGTCTTCCTGACTTTGATTATTGCAAAGCAGCTGGCAAAAGTCAAACGGAATTATGAACCTCTTGCATCATAACGGCGCACGGGGGCAATTTGTCGTCGCCCTCACGTTTGATGCTACCGAGTTCGACAACATTTAAATCTTACTCGCCCAGCTTCCGCTTCTCAATCGCAAAGCCAATCGTCGCCGCCGAGCGGTCGGCTTCCTGATTGCTCTTTTGGGTGTCGAGCACCTCGCTGCGCACGATGGGTACGCTGCGGGGGGCTTCGATGCCGATCTTGACCCGGTCGCCGTTGACCTCGAGCACGGTGACAATGATGTCCTCGCCGATTCGCAAACTGTCGCCGGTCTGGCGCGTGATGACCAACATCTCAAGCCGTCCTTTCCGGCGTGAACAGTTGATGCCGGACGGGGTAATCCTTGTTGTCCAGGATCAGCTGCGCGCCCAGGCGCTCGGCGAAATGAATGGCGACGGGGCTCTTGAGGTTGGCGGTGGCCCGCTTGAAGTCCTCGGGCACCACCGCGATCGCAAACAGGCTGACCTGTTCGGGCGAGGTAGCCCGAAGCTTCTCGAGCGCGCCGGACGGCAATTGCGGCGCGTAGTCCTCCACCAGCGCGAACGGGTCGAACACGATGAACCGGGGGTGGGGGGAATCCACGCATTGCAGCTGCATGACGCCCGAGGGCGAGCCGGTATCGAACAAAACGAACCGCTTGCTGTCCTCAAAGCCGTACACGCCGTCCGGAAAATCGATGATTGTGTCCTCCGCGACCTCGACCGTCCCAAAATCCCGCGTTTCGATCAGCATATGTGCCTCCGTTTTTAGCGCAGTCCCGCAAGCGTTGTGTCCCATTTTTCCACATAGTATTGTACCGACCGGGGCGAGTACCGAAAATCCATCCGGTGGGGCACCCAGTCGATGTTAACCTTCTCGCGCGGTGCGCGAAAAGAAACCGTTCCGCCGCTGAAATGGATCTTGACCGGCTCGGGGATGAACACCAAGTCCGGCTCCGGCGGGGGCGCGGTCATCTTTTGTTGGGATATTTCGCCCTCGTTCATCGCGTTCGGGCCGAGCTTCATTGTAATCGTGCGTGAAATGTCGCCCACGATCCGCTGGATGGTCTGCCGCGCGTCCGCGATGCGCTCGCGCGCTTGGGTCGCAAGCCCCTTGATCCCCAGCGACTCGTAGAACGCCTGGTTGTCGAGCTCCATCTTGAGCGGCTGACGCTCGATCTCAACCGGCGCGCGATCGACATTGACCCGCATCTGGGTCGGTGTGTGGCTGTACTCAAGCCGCGCCGGCGTCAGGCGGTACGTCAAGCGGAGATCGATCATCGCCATGCATCATTTCCCCCGATACAATGCGGATAAGCACCCGCCAACGGGCGCCCGAATAGCTCGGCGGCTGCTCTAAGTCATGAAGTCCATCAGGGATGGCTGCAGCAGCTTCGTACCCATCTGCAGGCAGGCGTTGTACATCATCCGCTGTTCGGCGAACAGCATCGCGCCCTCCTCGAGCGGCAGATCCTCCGCGTCCATGCGCCGCGCGGTGGCGGTGACGTTGGAGCGGGCATTGCGATCGAGGAAGAAGGAGACATAGTTGGTCTTCTCGCCGACGCCCACGTACTGCCCGCGGATGTCGGCCACGCGGTTCTCGAGGTGTTCGCGATACGCCGCGATGTCGGCCAAATCGCCCGACTCAAACTTGTCCGCGATCTTGCCCAGCAGATTGTAGAGGTTGTTGGGCATAGAAACGCCGCCTACCGTTTCCATCCCGTGCCCTAATAACTTCGCGCCCGAATAGGCCGTGTCGAGCGCCGACTGCTGGTTTACGGTATCGCCGGCACCGAACGACAGCCCGATGCCCACGTCCACATAACGGTGCTCCGCGTCGGGGGTGTGCCCCGCTTCGTTCAGATCCTTGCCGTTGTAATGCAGCGTATCGACGCCGCCAACTTCTTTCACGGTAAACGGCGGATTCTCAAACTGCATGCCGCCGAACAGATAGCGGTCGGATACCTGCGCGTTGCCGGTGCCAACCAGCATCTCCTGGAACTTCTTGAGCTGGTCGGCGATCGTCTTGCGGTCGGCCTCGGCCATCGTGCCGTTCACGCCTTGCAGCACCTGCGCAAGGGCGCTCGTGCCCACCTCGTTGATGACCGACAGCGCGTTTTCGGATTCGTCGAGCAATGCCTGGGCGTCGTCCAGGTTGCCCTTGAACTGATCGAGCCGCGACAGATCGCGCCTGGCGTCGTGAGCCTTGAGCGAAGCCGCCGGATCCTCGGACATCTTGAGGAACCTGCGCTGGCTCGACACCTTGGTATTGAGGTCGTTCAAGTCCTTCATGGCGCGGCTGAGGCCCTTCAAGTAGTTGTCGGCCATCATGCGGTTGGTCAGGCGCACGCAAGATCAACTCCGTTCTGAATTGGTTGTCAGGTGTTGCCAATACCCATGGCCCCCTAAAAAGGAAGACCCGGCCGTTCCTCCGTTCCCCTTCCCGGGGGAATGGGGGGCCGCAGCCCCCGTAACCACGCGCCCACGGGCATGTACCGGGGGCGTGAATGCGATTGCGACCAAGGGAGGCCGCAGCCGACCTCAATTCGCAATGGTCGCCCCCGCTCTCTCGTTCCCCTCCCCGGGGGAATGGGGGGCCGCAGCCCCCGTCACCACGCGCCCACGGGCATGTACCGGGGGCGTGAATGCGATTGCGACCAAGGGAGGCCGCAGCCGACCGACTCGCAATCGCTTCCCGCCCGCCTGCCGCCCGGGAGGCCCGCAGGCCGACAGGCAGGCGGCCCCGTCGCCCCCGACTCACGCGCATATGGCCGCAGCCAGATGCGCGTGACCGCGTCAGCGGCCCACGACGCCCATGCGGTTAATCAGCACGTCCAGCGCCTCGTCGAGCGCGGTCATCACGCGCGCCGAAGCCGAGAACGCCTGCTGGTACTTCATCAGGTTGGCGGCCTCCTCGTTGAGCGAAACGCCCATCAGCGATTCGCGCTGATTGTCGATCGCGCCCAACACCATTTCGCTGGTGCCGCCGATCTCTTTCATATAGTCCACGTCGATCGCCACGTCGCCCATCAGCGACACCATGTGCTTGGTGAAGCCGCCGCGGAGTTTGAGCGCGGGGAAATCGCCGGAGAGGTCCTCGTCCATCGCCCTGACCATGCGCAGGATGTTGTCATTCCAGCCCTTGGGCGGCTTGGTCATGCCGAGCGGAGGCGCCTCCGTGCTGGACACGATGTGGCTGGCCTTTGCAAGCCATTCGTCGGTAACCGCAATGTTCTTGGCCCCCGTGCCCGAAAACAAATCCCCGTTCTTGCTGTTGAGTTCATTGAACTTGGACGCAAATCCGTTCGCCAGATCGTCGAGAGATTGCTTATAGAACGGCAGGCCGCGAAAGTCGGTCGTGTAGGTCGCGCCAGGGCCGCTGTGATAGCTGCCCTTGCCGGTCAGCACCCGGATCGCGCCGAAGAGCGAGCCTCCGCTCTGAAGATCCAACCTTGCGTGGGTGGTAAAGTTGTCCTTGCTTACCCCAATATTCGCCTGAGTGGTATCTATGCTGTTGATATCGGTCGTATCTTCAATGCGCGTGACACCAGCAAAGAGCGCCAATTCCTCGGGCTTATCCGTCGAATGCAGCAAGACTCGATCCCCGGCGGGAGCCGACGCTTGCTTTACCGTGATGTCGACCGTCCCATCCTCTACCTTCTGCATAATGCCGCCCACCATCTTGTCGATGTGATTGGGCGTGACCTCGATCTTGATGTACCCGGACAGCTTGTCGATCTGCTGGCCGCGCAGGTCGATCAGCTCGTTGGCCTCGTTGCCCTGGAGCTTCGCCATCTGGATCTGTTCGTTCAGGTCGCGGATCTTGACCAGCGCGCGGTTGGCGTCGGGAATGGCAATCTGCCGCATCTCGTCGATCGTCTGATTGCGAACCTGGTCGAGCTGGCGGCTGTATTCATTGAAGGTCTGCGCGACTTTTTGGGCGTTCGAGCGCGTCATGCTGGCGTATTCCTCGACGCCCGCGTTGAGCGAGAACACCTCGAGCTGCTTGTAGAAGCCCTCGAGCATGGCATTGAGCCCGTCGCCCCGGCCCTCGTCGAATTGGTTTTCGATGTCGGACAGGATGTCAAGCGTCTTCTGGTTGGCGGTGTCCGCCGACGTGGCGTCGCGGAAACGCCGGTCGAGGAACGCGCTGCGCGCCTGATCGACGCCGTCGACCGTCACGCCGATGCCGCCCGCCAACAGGGTGACCGGCTTGAGTTTGTCGCTCGCGGAGCCGTAGTAGGTGGAGGATTGCTCGATCAACTGGCGCGAATAGCCGGGCGTTTCCAAGTTGGCGATGTTGTGCCCGGTCACGTCCAGCGCCATCTGCGCCGCGGTCAGCCCGCTCCTGGCGGCCTCGAACCCGTAAAACGTCGGTCTCATATGGTTGCTCCTCGCCCGTCAAAATCGATCAGGCCTTGACATTTACGCCCTTTGAGTAGGTAATCGCATGAAGCCCCAGTTGCTCGCTCATGAAGCGGATCGTGTCGAGCCGGGTTTCCAGCAATTTCTGGTTGCGCGCGTTCAGCTTCTTGAGCGAGAGCACCGTCTCGCTGAGCTGCGTAAACTTAGGTTCCAGCGCCTCGCGGTATTCCTCGCCGCTTTCGATCAGTTCGCGCAGCGTAACCGAACCAAACGCCTCGCATAGGGCGACGCGTTTGTCCTCGAGCGCCTTGGCGCAGACGAGCAACGCCTGCTGCGCGCCCATCACCGGGCGAAGCGCCTCGGTGTCGCCCGCCATGAGGGCCGACGCCTTCTCCTCTTCTTGCCGGAGCATCTTGGCGTAAACCGCCTGCTGCTCCTGAAGAATCGACGCCAAATCGCCGAGGCGGCTCATGCGCCCAGCGTCCCGTCGGGCCGGTGACCCAGCATGGCCGCAGCGATCTGTTCGGCAGGCACACGGTAGCTACCGAGCGTGATCTCGCCCTTGTACTTGAGCAACCGATCGGCGGGGGTGGACTTGGTGGCCTCGTCGATCACCATGTTCACCACGCTGTCGAGTTCCGAATGGGCGCGCGCGTTGTCAGACAACGCCAAGTTGTCCTTGCCGACGGCAAAATACTTGCGCTCCTCCTTGGGAGAAATCGTAGCTGCCTCCACTGTCTGAGCGTTGTACAGCTTTTCTACCTGCATGGGATTGACCTTCATATCTCATCACCCATACTATATATCGTAGGTTTGCCCGGATAGTTTAGCGTAGAACCGTACCGATTACATGGGTATTAGAAGAATTAACAAAGCTTATCCATTGAGCATGCTGGCGGTCTGCTCGATCTCGTCGATCGTCTGCAGCATCCGAGCGTTCATCTGAAAACCGCGCTGCGCCACGATCATATGCGCCATTTCCATGCTCATGTCGACGTTCGAACCCGCCATCACACCGATGTTCATGGTAGAGGTCTCGTCGGCCGCGGCCTCGCCCGCCTGCTCGGTCAGCATGAACTGGCCGCCGCCAAGCGCCGTCATCGCGCCGGGGTTCGGGATTCGCAGCAGCGCGATGCGCCGAAGCGCCGCATCCACGTCGCCGTTTTGAACCTCGATCCGCTGCCCGGCCTCGTCCAGCACATAGGCCCCGCCCTGGGCGACCAGATAGGTGGCGTTGCCGTCGCTCGTCAGCGCGAACGCGCTCGCGCGCATGTAGAGCACCTCCTGCTCGGCATCCTCGGCCGGGTTCTGCACGGCGTAGTAACCCTCGCCTACGATGGCCGCCGAGTACCGGCCCTCGCCGAGAAAGGGGTTTTGAGCGTTCGACATGCTGGTCGACACCGCCCGGACGCCGTTGCCCGCCACCACTTCCAAGCCCTGTGTGCGGGTGTAGATCAGGTCGGCGAAGTTAGCGCTCCTGGCCTGGTAGCCGTCGGTGTTGGCGTTGGCGATGTTGTTGCCCGTCACGTCCAGGCTGAACTGGGCAGTTCGCATGCCCGACTTGGCCGCGTAAAACCCGTTGATCATCTGCTATCCCTCCCCTACACGCGTCCGATCTCGTTCACGCTCTTTTGGTTGATCTGATCGATCGCCTTCAGTGCTTGCGCGCAGGACTGGAACGCGCGCGACGCCGCCATCATTTGGCTCATTTCGTGGATGCTGTCGACGTTCGAACGCTCGAGCTGGCCCTGCGCGATCCGCCCGGTGAACGCGTTCCCGCCGTCCGGCGGCTCCAGGATGTTGCCGGCGCGCTTGGCATACCCGGCCGCCTCCTCGCCCGGCACGATGATCGCGAGCCGATCGACCTCTTGTCCGTCACTCGTCACCTGCCCGAGCTGGTCGACCGTCACCCGGCCCAGGCCCACCTCGATGCGCCCGCCCTCGCCCAGCACGTAGCCGCCGCTGGCGGTGCGCAGGAACCCTTCCGCGTCCACCTCGAAGTGGCCGTCGCGGGTGACGGCGTTCTCGCCGTCCGGGCCCTCGACGCTGAAGTAGCCTTCGCCCAGGATGGCGAAGTCGAGCGTGCGAGCGGTGGACTCGAGCCGGCCCTGGGTGTAGTCGGTCACCAGCTCGCCGACGATTGCTCCGTGGGTGTGCGCGCCGATCTCGGTGGCCTGTCCCTCCAACCGATTGACCAGCCGCTCGCTGAAGCTGGATGTAATCAGCTGGTCGCGCTTGTAGCCCGCGGTCTCGGCGTTGGCGATGTTGCTGGCCGCCACGTCGAGCGTGCGCGCCTGGTTAATCATGCCGGTGGTGGCGGCGTAAATCGCGTTGTTCATTGCCCTTCCCCCGCTTTCCTGGTTGGCGTCCTGACGCAATGTAGGACGCTAGTCTTTCATGTACTGCTCGATGCGCGCCTTGAGTTTGGTCAGCGCCTTGGAGTGGATTTGCGATACCCGGGACACCGTGAGGTTCAGCACGAATGCGATCTCCTTGAGCTTGAGCTCCTCGTAGTAGTACAGTGAGATCACGGTGCGCTCCTTCTCTTCCAGCTCGTCGATGCAGCGGGCCAGATGTCGGGTGAAGTCGCGCTCCAGCATCCGGCGCTCGGGCGAGTGCGCCTGCGCGTCCTCGATGACATCCATCAGCGTCATGCCCGTATCTGAGATCGTCTCCTCAAACGACACGATCGCGTAGTTGACCTCGTCCGAGCGCGCCTTGGCCAACTCCTCTGCCGTGATGCCCATACGCTCCGCCAGTTCCTCGTCGTCGGGGTCGCGCTGCAGTTCCCCCCGCAGTTGTTCCTCCGCCTGCTGGATGCGCTTGAGCCGCTTGCGGATGTCGCGCGACACCCAGTCCTTCTTGCGGATATAGTCCACCATGGCCCCGCGCACCCGGATCGACGCGAACGAATCGAACTGCACGCCCCGTTCCACGTCGTAGCGGTCGATGCACGCGATCAGCTCGATCACCCCCTGGCTGGCCATGTCCTCTGCGTCCTCGCGGTTGCGGATCAGCGTCTGCGATTTTTTGAGGCTGCAGTTGACGATGTACAGGTACTCCATGAGGATCTCGTTGCGCAGCCCCGAATCGCGGGTCGCGGCGTAGCGAAGCCAGGTTTGCTTGGATATGCGATTGGCCGGTTCCTTGCCCTGTTCCATTCAAACGTCCTTCCCTCAATCTGCGTCAGATCGAAATGGTGCCGAGCGCCTGGATATTGACGTCGTTGTTGATCTCGCTGAAGGACAGCACCACCGCATCCGAGGAGAACTGCTCGATCAACTTTTTATAATAGCAGCGCACGACGGGTGAGGTCAGCACGATCAGGTCGGACAGCTGATCCTTGAGCTTGCGCTCCTGCTCCATGTGCGAGTTCACGATGTTTTGCAGCACCTCCGGCTCGAGCGACACGTAGGAGTTCGCGCCGCTCTTGCGCACGCCGCCCATGATCAGGTTCTCGATCTCCGGGTTGAGCGTAATCACCTTCAAGCTGCCGTCCTGCGCGAACCTTCGGGTGATCGTGCGCCTGAGCGCCTGGCGCACGTACTCGGTAATCAGGTCGCTGTCCTTGACCGTGGGCGCATACTCGCCCACCGTCTCGAGGATGGTCTCGAAGTCGCGGATGGGGATCTGCTCGCCCAAGAGATTCCCCAGCACCTTTTGCAGCTCGAGGTGCGAAACCACGCCCGGCACCAGGTCGTCCACCAGTTCCTTGTTGACCTTGCGCAGGTTGTCCAATAGCAAGATCAGTTCCTTGCGCCCGAAGAGGGCCTTCGCGTTCTGCTTGATCACCTCGGACAGGTGCGTCACGATCACCGACAGCGGGTCGATCACGGTGTAGCCGCTCATCTGCGCCATCTCGCGCAGGTCGGCCGCGATCCACTTTGCGGGGATTTCAAACGCCGGCTCGATCGTGTCGATCCCGTCGAGCTCCTGCGCGCCCTCGATCGGGTTCATCGCCAGGAAGTGGTCGGCCAGCACCTCGCCCCTCGCCGCCACCTCGCCCTTGACCTTGATCGCGTACTCGTTGACGCCCAACTGCGCGTCGTCGCGCAGCGTGACCGCGGGCACCACCATGCCCATCTCCTCGGCGAACTGCCGGCGGAGCATGACCACGCGGTTGATGAAGTTGCCGCCCTTGGCTTCGTCCACGAGCGGGATCAGGCTGTAGCCCACGTTCACCTCGATCGGCTCGACCGCGAGCAGCGAGTAGATGTTCTCGGTGTTGCGGTAGAACTCCGACTCGCTGACCGGCAGGTCCTTTTCCTCCTGGGCGTCGGTTTGGGGCTTGCGGCGCGTCAGCGCGGCCGCGAGGAAGATCAGCGCGCCGCCCACAATCAGCAGCACGATCACCGGGAAGCCCGGGATCATCGACATCGTTATCAGCACGCCGCCCGCGATCGTCAGCGCGATCGGGTAGGAGATGATCTGCGTCTTGAGGTCCTCGCTGAAGCTGTTGACCGACGCCGCGCGCGTCACCACCATGCCGGTGGCGGTCGAGATCAACAGCGCCGGGATCTGCGACACCAGGCCGTCGCCGACGGTGGCGATGATGTAGACGTTCAGCACCTCGGTAATGCTCTTGCCGCCCATCACCATGCCGATGATGATGCCGCCCAGGCTGTTGACGAACAGCGTGATGATCGACATGATCGCGTCGCCCTTGATGAACTTCGAAGCGCCGTCCATCGAGCCGTAAAAATCGGCCTCGCGCTGTACCTTCTGGCGGCGCTGCCGGGCGGTCGCCTCGTCGATCAGGCCGGAGTTCAGGTCGGCGTCCACCGCCATCTGCTTGCCGGGCATGGCGTCCAGCGTGAAGCGTGCGGCCACCTCGGCCACGCGCTCGGCGCCCTTGGTAATCACGATGAACTGCACCACCACGATAATCAGGAACACCACGAAGCCGACCACCACGTTGCCGCCCACGACGAAGTTGCCGAAGGTGCGGATCACCTGCCCGGCGTCGCCGCCGTTGCCGAGGATCAGCCGCGTGGCCGACACGCTGAGCGACACGCGCAGCAGCGTCGTGACCAGCAGCACCGACGGAAACACCGAAAACTCCAGCGGCTCGCGGATGTGCATCGAGATCAGCAGGATGATCAACGAAAAGGCGATGTTGATGATGAGCATCACGTCGAGCAGACCGGCGCCCAGCGGCACGATCAGCAGGAATATGATGCCGATGATGAACAGCGTCAGTGCGTTGTCCAGTAACTTCCTCATGCATGCCGCCTCTTCTTCAGGTTATAGATGAACGCGATGATGTCCGCGACCGGCTTGTAGAACGCCTCGGGGATCTGCCGGTCCAGCTCGACCGCCTCGAACAGCCCGCGGGCGAGCGCGCGGTTCTCGGTGACGTACACCCCGTGCTCCTCGGCCAGCTTGACAATCCGAAGCGCCACCAGATCCGCGCCCTTGGCCACCACCACGGGCGAGGCGTACTTCGGCGGGTCGTACTTGAGCGCCACCGCGTAGTGGGTCGGGTTCCTTATGACCACGTCGGCGGTCTTGACCTTGCTCATCATGCGCATCATCGCCATCCGGCGCTGGATCGAGCGTATGCGTCCCTTGACGTTGGGGTCGCCTTCCATGCGCTTGTACTCTTCCTTGATCTCCTGCTTGCTCATCATCATCCGCTTCTCATAGTCCCACCACTGGTAGAAGTAGTCGAACGCGGCGAACATCGCCATGAACATTGCGATCCGCACCGAGACGTCCAGGATCGCGCCCGCCACCCAGCCAAGGCTCCTGAACGGGTCGACCAACGGGCTGAGCACGACGCTGGGCAACGCATCGCGGATGTCGGCAAACAAGATGCTGCCGATGATAACCACCTTGACCAGCCCCTTGAGCAGCTCGACCAGCGTCTTCTTCGAGAACAGGCTCTTAAGCCCCGACAACGGGCTGATCCGGGAGAACTTGGGCGTAAGCAGGCTGGGCGTGACCAGGAACCGCGTCTGTGCGCCGGTGAGCATAACGCCCAGCAGCATCGCGACCCCGCCGATCGGCAGGATCAGCATCCCCGCCTGAATGATGAAGCCCTTTATCATCCCCGCCGCGTCCCGCAGCCCCAGCTGCTGCACCCCGCCGATCGCCCCGAGGCTCTCGCGCATCATGTCCGCCAGCCGCTCGATCAACAGGCCGCCGCCCATGCGCATCAGGTACATCATCCCGAGCAGCGAAAACGCGGTGACCACGTCGCGGCTCTGAAAGATGTTGCCCTTCTTGCGCTCGTCCGACCGCTTGCGCGGTGTTGCGCGTTCGGTCTTCCCACCGTCCTGCGACAAGGGTTCTCCTCCCTACTGCAACATTAGCGCGATGCCCGAGCGCATGTACCCAAACATCTGCACGATCGTGGCGTCCATCAGTCGCGTGACCGAGGGCATCGCCAGCACCACCACGGCCAGCCCGATCAGCAGCTTGAGCTGCAGGCCCACCACGAACACGTTGATCTGGGGCGCGATGCGCATCAGCACCCCAAGTCCCGCCTCGCTCAGCAGTTCGACCGCCAGCACCGGCATGGACAGCTTGAGCATGAGCAGCAGCATCTGCCCCATCATGTCCGCGATGTGGGGGCCCACGTCAAGGCAGATCATGTGCGGCCCCGGCGGGAATATCAGCAGCGAGTCGGCCGCGATCCGGATCAGCGTCAGGTGAGCGTCGCTCGCGAAGAAGATCAGCGTGAACAGGATGTTGAACGCATTGCCGCTGACCGGCATCGATATGCCGCTTTGCGGGTCGTATATCTTGGCGACGGAGAGGCCCATCTCCATGTCCATGACCTCGCCCGCCATCAGCAGCCAGGACAGCGTCACGTTCATAATAAGCCCGAGCGCAAGACCCAGCAGCATCTCGCGCCCGACCGACAGCATGAACGAGATCGGCGTCGGGAAGTCAAGCGGCAGGGCGTAAAGCGTCGGGGTGATCACAAACGCCAGCAGCAGCGCGAGTCCTACCTTGACGATCACCGGCACGCTCTTGCGCGAGAGCAGGGGGTTGAACAGCACCAGCCCCGACATGCGGGTGAACACCAGCAGAAAGCGCAGAAACTGATCGTAGCTCATCTAGCGCATACCGCCGATCACCGCAAACACCCGGGCGAAAAAGTCCACGCCTTGCGCGAGCAGCCACGACCCCAGCGCGACCATCAGCAGCGCGATGGCGAGGACCTTGAACACAAAGCCCACGTTTTGCTCGTGGATTTGCGTGGCCGCCTGGATGATCGACACGATGATGCCAATCGCCACGCTGACCGCCAGAAACGGCGCCGCCATGATTAACGCCGTCTTCAGCGCGTCCTGCAAAATGCCGACGATTTCCGGATGCGACATGCCGTCCCCCCCCTTCCGCATCATGCGCGCCGTCAATGGAACCCCATCACCAACGATTTGATCGCGAGCGACCATCCGTCCACCAGTACGAACAGCATCAGCTTGAACGGCAGCGAGATCAGCGCCGGCGGCAGCATCACCATCCCCAGGCTCATCAGCGTGCTGGCCACCACCATGTCGATCACGAGGAACGGCAGGTAGAGCATGAAGCCGATCAGAAACGCCCGCTTGAGCTCGCTCGTGATGAACGCGGGGACGACGGTCAGGATGTCGATGTCGTCCAAGGTCTCGGGCCGCTCGCGGCCGCCGAGTTCCAGGAACATATTGAGGTCCTGAGCGTTGGTGTTGCGGAGCATGAACGCGCGCAGCGGCTGCGCCGCTTTTTCCACCGCCTGCAGTTGAGTCAGCTCGCCGCGCTCGTAGGGCTTGTACGCCTGCTCGTGAATCTCGGTCAGCGCCGGCTGCATGATGAACAGCGACAGAAACAGCGCCATGCCCACCAGCACCTGATTGGGCGGGGTCTGCTGCAGTCCGATCGCATTGCGCAGACAGGACAGTACGATGGCGATGCGCGTGAAGCTGGTGGTCATGATCAGGATCGAGGGCAGCAGCGCCAGCACCGTCAGCATGAGCAGGATCTCAAGCAGGTCGGCGTTTTCCCCGAGATCGATCCCGCCCAGGCGCAGCGATTCGCCGCCGTTTTCGACGCCCGCGACCGGCCTAAGCGTTTCTGGCGCGACCGGCGCCTGGGCCTCGGTCGGCGCGTTCGGCTGGGCCGCCTGCGCCAGCGCGCCCGGCGCCAGCGTCAGCAGCAGCGCCGCCAGCAACAGCGCGATCCACCCGGATCTGCGTAGCACCTTCCCCATCAACAGCCGCCTCTTCCTGTATCTCATCGCGGGGCGTCGCCCGCGCGCTTGGCCACCATGGCCTCGAAATCCTCGGGCGGCTTCCCGCCGCTCATCGCCGCGATCGGCTTGACGCCGTCCGGCCCGGCCGCCAGCAGGTAGGTCTGAGCGTCGACCTCGACCAGCGCCAGCATGGAATCCCGGGTCAGCGGCACGCGCTCGATGACCTTGATGCGCCGTCCGCCCGGATGATTGGGTTGCCGCCGGACCAGCCAACGGGTCAGAGCGTAGACCAAGACGATCACCGCCACCACCGACAGCATCGGGATGACCAGAGATGCCACCTGTCCCGCCTCCGCCATTTGGATCCCTCCGTATCACTACCTCGAAAAACTGGCGACGATCTCGGTGACGCGCACGCCGAAGTTGTCGTCGATCACCACCACGTCGCCGCGCGCGATCAGCTTGCCGTTGACCACGATGTCCACCGGGTCGCCGGCCTGCTTGTCGAGTTCGATGATCGAGCCGGCGCGCAGGTCGACGATCTCCTTGACCCGCTTCTTGATCCGACCGATCTCCACCACCACGTTCAGGTCAATGTCCATCACCAGGTCGATGCTGACCTGGTCGGCGCTGCCGGATCCGCCCTCGTCTAGGCTGCCGAACGTGATCGGCTTCACGTCCACGCCACGGCGCGGCGCGCTATGCGCGTACGCCGGCTGCTGCGGTTGCGCGTACATCGGCTGCTGCGCGTACATCTGCGGCTGCGGGGCCGGCTGGGCGTATTGCGGCTGCGCGTACATCTGCGGCTGCGGGGCCGGCTGGGCGTACTGCGGCTGGGCGTACATCTGCGGCTGCGGGGCCGGTTGGGGCGCGCTCTGCGGGGCCGGCTTGGGGTCGGGCGCGGGTGTTGGGTCCTTGCGCGGGGCGCGGGACGCGCTCTCCTGATAGTCGTTCACGTCGATGGGCCCCGGCACCTGCGTGTGCCCGAGCATCGCCGCGTCGTTTTCTCCGTCCTGAAGCGTTGCGGCGACCATCTCGCCGGCATCGTCGCCAGCCTCCGGCATGACGTTGCCGATGAGTTCCTTGGCAAAGTCGACCGGCATGATGGTGACGAAGTTGCTGTCCAGCAGACCATCCACCACGAAGCGGAAGCCGACGGTCACGATGGTCTCTTCATTTTTGACCCAGGCGAAGTGGTCGATGTCGCCGTTGATCTCGAACGGCTTGGGCGGCGAGATATTGAGCCCCCTGTCGAGGAAGGTGGCCAGCGCCGTGCAGGACGCGCCCATCATCTGGTTCATGATCTCGCCGAGCGCGCTTACGCGAATCTCGTCCATCTCCGCGTCGTCGAGACCGCCCGTTCCGTCCTCGCCCAGCAGCACGCCGACAATCGCCACGGCGTCCCGTCGGCTCATCACCATGATGTTGGAGCCGCTGATACCCTTGATGTATTCGATCTCGATGCCCAGGGCGGGTTCCAAGTGTTTGCACTCGAATTCCTTCGAGGGAATCACCCGAACCGAAGGCGTGGTGATGGTCACCTGCTTGGAGAGCATCAGCGAAATGGCGGTGGCCGCCGCGCCCATGCTGATGTTCAGGATTTCACCGATCGTGTCGATCTCAAGCGGGTTCAGCGCGATCGCGCCCGGGTTCTTCTGTGCTTTGGACTGCCTGCTCATTGCGCAAACATACCTTCCTCACGCGGCGTACTGCCGGTTGATTGGGAGCCATGGCCTACGTCAGATGGCGTATGGCCGGTTGATCCGAAGCGCCATCTTGTTCTTCTTCATGCCCGGCACGGCGAAAAACCAGTTGCGGCCGTTGACGGTGATCAGCACCGGTTTGTCCACGCCCTGGTCGAGCCGGATTACGTCGCCGGGCTGCAGGTCGAGGACTTCGCGCATGGGCACCGTGGCCGTGCCCAGAATGGCGCACACCTCGGCTTGCGCGTTCTGCACCTGCGTCATCATCGCCTCGCGCGAGCGCTCGTTCTCATCCTCGTCGAGCCGGTGCATGCCCGACTGCTCGTCGATGACCGCCTCCAGCATCGGCTTCATCTCCATGCAGGGCAGGCAGCAGGTCAGCGTGCCGTGAACCGGGCCCAGCGTGATCGCCATCACCATGGTGGTCACCATGTCGTCCATGCCGATCGACTTGATGAAGCGGGTGTTGGTCTCCACCTGCCGCACGGTGATCTCCATGTCGGGCAAGAACGTCCACGCCTCCTGGAACAGCGCCGTGATCCGACGGATGATACGCTCCATCAGCGCGACCTCGATGTCGGTGAACTCGCGCACGGGCACCTCGCGTTCGGTCACCACGCCGCCGAACATCCGCTCGATCAGCGCGAAGGAAAGGGAGTTCGACAAATCGAGCAGCATCGCGGTCTTGATCGTGCTCACGTCGAGCACGCCGGTCAGCTGGATGTCGGGCAGCGCGTTGTTGTACTCCTTGTAGGGATGCTCTTCGAGCGATTCCACCGTCACCTCGCAGTAGGTGCGCGTCATCCCGGCCAGGTAGGAGGACAGGTGGCGCGCGAACACCTCGCCGATGCCGCGCAGCACCTTCTGCTGGTCGCGCGCCAGCTTCTTGGGGTTGCGGAAGTTGTACTGGCGGATCTTCTTTTCATCGGCCTTCAGCGCATCCGCGCCTCCGTCGCCGCCGGCCAGCTCGCTGAGCAGTTCGTCGATTTGGCTTTGCGTAAGAACTTCGGCCATCGATTACTCCTCCTCAAAGCTTGGCGGTAGCGCGCTCTCCCAGGCAAGGTGGGGCAGATCCCGCGCGCGTGCGAGTACGTGGGCGCGATAGGCCTCCACGCGCTCCGTCACGACCACAGCCGACTCGCGCACGTAGTACTTCCGGCCGTTGGCCATCGTAATCAGGGTATCGGGCACCGTCTCGATCATCTCGAACAGCCCCGGGTTCAGGTAGCAGGCGTCCCCGTTTAGCTTGGTCAGCTTAATCATGGATGTGCTCCTTCGAGGGTGGTGTTTCGTGTAGATTACCGCTTGATGTTGACCAATTCCTCGAGCACCTGGTCGGACGTGGTAATCACGCGCGCGTTGGCCTGGAAGCCGCGCTGGGCCACGATCATGTCGGAGAACTCCTTCGACAGGTCGACGTTCGAGGTCTCCAGGCCGCCGGTGACCAGGACGCCGGAACCGGTGCCGGGAGGGGCGAAGATGGGCGCGCCGGAGCTGTTCGACTCGACGTAATGCGAGTTTCCGGTCTGCTCGAGGCCGTCCGAGTTCTGGAACATCGCGGCGGCGATTTGCGCGAGTGTGGTCGGCTGGTTGGCGCCCTTCTTGATACCCGTGATCGTTCCGTCGGGCGCGATCGTGACGTTGGTGTAGGTTTCAAAGTCATTGATCTCAATCCTCGTCGGGGCCGCGAAAGGTCCAGCGCCTGTTTGGGGCGTGGCCCAACCCCTGACGAAGTTGCCTTCGGTGTCCAGCAGGCGGCCCCTCAAGGCGCTGGTTGTGCTGGCGCCGGTAGGAACCGTGTCAAACGTAAACGCGCCCAAGCGGGTGTATTCCAAGTTGGCCTGGGGGTTCTCCACGACGAAGTATCCCTCGCCCGAGATGTAGGCGTCCAGCGGCCGTGAGGTCATCTGGTAGCTGCTGCGGGTAGTAATCACGTCGATGCGCGTGGCCTGCGAGCCGTAGCCGATCTGCTTGGGGTTGGAACCGCCGACGGTCGCCGTGGGCGTCGAGGCCGCGGCCAGCGTCTGGTAGTACATGTCGGAAAAGATCACGCGGCTGCTTTTGAAGCTGGCGGTGTTGACGTTTGAGATGTTGTTGCCGATGACGTCGAGCATCGTCTGATGGCCGCGAAGGCCGGAAACCGCCGAATACATCGATCGAAGCATGGTGCATCCTCCATTCTTTGCCTGGGTCGTACCGATTGCCTGTCCGTCATGTCTTCTCGCGCACCACGCTCACCTGATCGAGCGTGTAGGACTGGCCGTTTACCATCACATAGGGCTTGCCGCCTTGGTAATTGACCTGAGTGACCTCGCCCTGGATTACGTTCTCCCGATTGTACTCGTCCTTGTCCGCGATGGCGACCTGCTTGCCGATCATCGACACCGCGAGGTTGCCCTGGAACGCGTTCGTCATCTCCTCCATCCGCGACAGCGTCGAAAACTGCACCATTTGGGACATGAACTGCGAATTGTCCACACTGTCGTACATGCTCTGGTTGGTCAACTGCGCCACCATGAGCTTGAAGAAGTCGCTCATCTTAAGCTCGGACTTCCCCATGTTTGCCGTCTTGTCCTCCCGCCCCGGGACGACCAGGTTGCTGGGCGAACCGATGCCGGCCACGTCCATGGTCATCGCCTCCTATATCCGGTACATAATCGCGCCCGCGCGCGCATAGGCCTCCCGAATCTGCCTAAGCTCCGCGTCGCCTTCCATGCCGCCGGCGCCGGACGATGCGCCCGTGAACCCCGGCTGCGCGTCGCGCCTGCCCTGCTCGGCGAAAGCCGAGAACGCGGCCCCGTTCTGTCCGTTTGCGCTAACCTCGATGTTCACGTTGCCCAACTCGTAGTTGCTTGCGACCAACTCCCGCCGAAGCTCCCCGAGCTGGCTCGCGATCAGCGCGCGCGCATCCTCGTTCGCTGTGCGGATCGTCAGGCCCAGCGTGCGCTCGCGGGCGCTGATCGACACCTCCACCTCGCCCAGCCCCTCCGGCCGCAGCCTCAGCCGGTATTGGGTCTCCCCGCGCCGAAGCGCCGACGGGATCGAGCGCGCCACCTGCGCCGCGGCGTCGGGTTCCGCCGCCGCGCGCGCGCCTTGCGCGGGCGCGGCCCGCGCGGCCTGGGCGACGTCCGGCTCCGCACGGCCGCTCGCCGGCAGCGCGCGCCCGGCTTGCGGCACTTCTTCGTCCCGCTGCGCGCGCTCTGCCCGCGCCTGGTGCGGGGCATCCGCCTTCGCTGCGCGCGAACGATGCGCCCGCGCAGGCTCCTCGGGCGCGCGGCCCGCGATGGGCTCCGCTTCGGGCGCGGCCGGCGCGCTCTTCGCCGTGTCCGCCTCGACCGGAACCGCCTGCGCCGCCTCGAGCGGAACCGCCCGCGCCGCCTCGACCGGAACCTGCGCGGCGGCCCGGGCGGCCGCTTCTACGGGCGTCGCCATCGGCTCGACCGAAACGGCCCGCGAGGCTTGCGGGGTCTGGCGCGCCTCGGGCCGCTCTGCGGTGTGCGCTATGTCCGAGGGCAGTTCAAACGCCGCGCGCCGCTCGGCCGGCTGCGCCGCCGCTTGGACGCCAATGGGCATCGCGCCCGCTTCCGCCGACGGAACCGCGACCGCCGAAACGTCTTGCTGTGCGGGCGCGGCCGTCCCCTGCGCGACGACCTCGGCCGGCTGCTCCGCGACCTCGGGCGGCTTTGCCATCGGCTGCGCCGTCAGCGCGGCCAAGTAGGCTTGGCACGCCGCCGATGCGATCAGTCCGGCCTGCGCGGCCTGCGCACCCGGTTCGTCCCCGTCGCGCGCTGCGTCGCCCGGCTTCGCACCCTTGGCGCGCGAGGGCCTGATTCGGGAAAAAGCCTGATCGACCGCCGCTCCAAAGCCCGCCTCCGGCTCGCACGCCGCTTCCGTGCCGTTCGTAGCCGTGGGCGGCCGGATCGGCAGCGGGTTAACCTTCGATACCATGGGTTACCTCCTCCGCGTCGCGCGCGATCCTGTTGGACACGAACCCCTCGATGAACCGTTCGTTATACTTTACCTGGGCCGCCTGATAACCCTTGTAGCGCCGGTCGCGCAAATTCTCGATCACCTGCACGTCCCGGGCCGCCTGGATCAATTTCTGGCGCTGCGCCTCGACCTTCTCGGCCTGGCGCGTCAGCTGAACGTTTATATCCTCGATGCGCCGCTTGAGTTCCTCGATGTATCGGGCCGTCGCCACCGCCTTGGCCGCGGTTTGTCCCCTCTCGCAATCGAGCAGGAACTGACGTTTGACCGCGCGATCCTCCTGAACCGCCGCGTCGCGCCGCGCTTCAATCGCGCGGTATTCGGTCTGCAACCGCCCGAGGACGTCGGTCTCGCGCTTTTTCACATACTCGTCGTAGGACAGCACCTTGTCCAGAGAAAACTTGAACCGCTTCATTGCTGTATCACCGCCTGCATCTGCGCAAGCGTCTCCTCGAAGGTCACGCGCTCGTCTACGCCCTGCGCGAGGAAGGCGTTGATCCGGTCGATGTTGGCGATCGCGTGATCGATCTTCGCGCTGCTGCCCGTTTTGTAGGCCCCGATGCTGATCAGGTCGGCGTTCTCGTTGTAGGCCGACATGACCTGGCGCATCCGCGAGGCCAGCGCCTGATGCTCGGGCGGCACGATCTCGCTCATCAAACGGCTGATCGAGGCCAGCACGTCGATCGCCGGATACTGGTTGCGCATTGCGATTGCGCGCGAGAGCACGATGTGGCCGTCCAGTATGCCGCGCACGGTGTCGGAGATCGGCTCGTTGGTGTCGTCGCCCTCCACCAATACGGTGTAGAAGCCGGTGATCGAGCCCTGCGCGAACTTGCCCGACCGCTCGAGCAGCTTTGGCATCAGCGCGTACAGCGAGGGCGTGTAGCCGCGCGCCACCGGCGGTTCGCCGACCGCCAGGCCGATCTCGCGCTGCGCCATCGCGAAGCGGGTCAGCGAGTCCATGACCAACAGCACGTCCTTGCCCTGATCGCGGAAGTATTCGGCGATCGTGGTGGCGGTCAGCGCGCACTTGAGCCGCATCATGGCCGACTGGTCGCTGGTGGCCACCACCAGCACCGAGCGCGCCATGCCCTCCGCCTGCAGGTCCTTCTCGATGAAGTCGCGCACCTCGCGCCCGCGCTCGCCCACCAGCGCCACCACGTTGACGTCGGCGGTCACGCCCCGCACCATCATGCCGAGCAGCGTGCTCTTGCCCACGCCGCTACCCGAGAAGATGCCCATGCGCTGGCCCTTGCCGCAGGTGAGCAGCGCGTCGATCGGGCGCACACCGATGCCGATCCGCTCGTCGATCCGAGGCCGGTCGAAGGGGTTCGAGGGTATGTTGAGCACCGGATAACGCCGGTCGAAGTCGATCGGGCCCGCGCCGTCGATCGGCTCCCCGAACCCGTCGATCACGCGCCCGATCAGGCCGTTGCCCACCGGTACGCGCAGCACGTCGCCGGTCGACTCCACCACGCTGCCTTTGACCACGCCGGCCAGGTCGCCGAAGGGCATCAGCAGCACGCGGTCACCCTTGAAGCCCACGGTCTCGGCGTAGGAGTAGCCGCTGTTGCGGGCGTCGTACACGCGGCACATCGTGCCGATGTCAACGGTAGGCCCGGTGCTCTCGATCACCATGCCGACGACCTTGTCGATCTTGCCGCAGTGACGGATCGGCTGGCTGTTTTTCACCACCCGGCGGCAGCGTGCAAGTGTCAAGCCTCCCCCTCCTCGGTTTCGCCCGCGTACCGGGCGTCTTCGATCGCCTGCTCGATCGCCTCGAGCTGCCTGTGCGCGCTGGCGTCGATGCGCACGTCGTCGGTATCCACGATCACGGTGCCCTTCGGGACGTCCTCGATCACGCGCAAGGTCAGCTTCTCGGCGTCCCGCACCATCTCGCACAGCCGCTGCGCGTGTGCGGTGGCAAACTCGATGTCCTGCTGCGACACCGTCAGCTGCACGGTCTTCTGGTCGGACAACCCCTCGACCGCCTGGCGGAAGATGCGCACAAAAGCCTCGTCGTCGCGCTCGATCCGGTCGGCCACCACCTTGCGGGCGATTTCAAGCGCCAGATCGATCAGGTTCTGCTCCTCGCGCGCGATGAGCGTCTGCCGGTCGCGCTCAATCTCCTGCGCCAATCGCTTGATTTCGGCGAGCGAGCGTCCATTCTCCTCGAGCGCCTGCGCGCGGCCCTGCTCGTAGCCCGCCTGATAACCCTGCTCGGCGGCCTCGGCGCGGATCGCCTCGGCCTCGCGGCGCATGCCTTCGCGCATGGCGCGCTGGTCGCGGTCGAGCTCGGCGCGCAGGTTTTCGAGCTGCGCCCGCTCGTCCTCCGCCCCGTCTTCGGTTTGCGCGCACAGCACCGGCAGCTGTTCAGGCGCCGGGCGGTAGTCGAACGACTGCCCCACGTTGATGAAGCTTCCCTTGACCAGCCTAGACAATGATCTCATCCTTCCGCCCGCGGCTGATGATGATGTCGCCCGATTCCTCAAGCGCACGAGCCATCGATACCAGTTTCTGCTGCGCCTCCTCGACCTGGGACAGCTTCACGCCGTGCAGGTACTTCGACTCCTCCTCAAGCATCTGCTTGAGCCGCGACGACATGTTGGCGTAGAACACCTCGCTGACCTCGGGCGTGCAGCCCTTAAGCGCGATGAGCAGGTCGTTGCTGTTCACATCCTGCAGGAAGCGCTGGATGTAGATCGGATCGAGCGTGGTGATGTCTTCGAACACGAACATGCGGTTGCGGATCTCCTCGGCCAGCGCCGGATCCTGCTTGAACAGCTCCTCCATGATGTACTTCTCGGTGCCGCGGTCGACCAGGTTGAGCACGCCCGCCATGTACTTGGTGCCGCCGATCTCGGCGATGCCGATCGACTCGCTGATCGACAGCTTGTTCTCGATGATGCGCTCGACGTCGCGCACCGCTTCGGGCGAAGTGCTGTCCATCGTGGCGATGCGGCTGACCACGTCCATTTGCACGTTTGGGGGCAACTCGCCCAAAATGTCCGCCGCCTGGTCGGCTTGGCAGTACGACAGGATCAGCGCGATCGTCTGCGGGTGCTCGTTCTGGATCAGGCTCAGCAGGTGCTTGGCGTCGGCCTCGGCGAGGAAGCTGAACGCCCGCGTCTGCAAAGAGCGCGCGATCTTCTCCAAAATGCCGGCCGCGCCGGTTGGCCCCATCGTCTTTTCGAGGATGGCCCTGGCATACTCAAAGCCGCCCTCGGTGATGTACTTCTGTGCGATGCACAGGTTGTAGAACTCCTCCATCGTGGTCTCGACCACGGTCGAGGACAGGTTGTCGAGTGTCGCGATTTGCAGCGTGATCTGCTCGATTTCATCGGGACGGAGGTATTTGAACACCTGCGACGCGTAATCGACGCCCAGTGACAAGATCACGGTCGCGGCCTTCCGGATCATTTCCGTGTTTTTGCCTCTTGGCTTCACTTGCCGTCCTCCTTCATCCAACCGCGAATCAGCGTCGCGACGACCTCGGGGTTGGCGGCGGTGAACTCCCGAACCTGGCGCTTGAGGCCCTGCTCGCGGGTCTCGCTGAGCACGATCTCATCGGGGATGTTGGCGGTAGACGGCTGCACGCCCTTCTGGATCGCTTCGAGCCCCTGCCGCTCCGCGTTCTCCGGCTTTTTCTTTTTGCGCCCGCGCCGCAACAGCGCGAGCAGGATCAGCAGCAAAATCAGTCCGAACAGCCCGATCCCGCCGTACAGGATCAGCTGCGAAACCGTCAACGGCAGCAGGCCCAGCACGTAGACCGGCGTTTCCTCTATGACCGCGGGCGCGGAAGGCGGCTCGGGTTTTTTCAGGAATTCGGCGTTGGTGACAAACACCTTCTCGGGCGGGATGCCCACGCTGTAGGCCACCATGTCACGGTACTTGGTCAGCACTTCCTGCGCGACATCCTTTCCGTTAATCATCAGCGACACCGTCATGTCCAATATCTTGCCGCCGTTGTCGAGCGCGCTCTCGATCACCTGGTTTATCAGGAAGTCGGTCGATACGCGCTCGGTGGCGCTGGTGTCCTTGTCTTCGTCGCCTTCCCGCTCGGGATAGGTCGGTACCCCTACGTTGGCCTCGGTGCCCGCCACGCCGCCGACCACGACCCCGCCGTTGGTGCTCGTTCGGTCGCTCTGCTGGCGCGCGATGATGCCGGTCTGGCCTACGACCGGGGTGTAGGTCGTCTGCTCGGTCGTCTTCTTGTCGAAGCTCAACTGCGCGCTCACCGACACGCTCACATTGTCCACACCGAACACCGGCTCAAGGAAGCGGGTGATCTTGTCCTCGTAGGCCTTGTTGACCTTGTCGATCGCCTCGATCTGGGCGTCGGTCTGGCCCGCGCCGAGGTCGTGCGACTGGTCGTTGAGCACATTGCCCTCGCCGTCCACGATGGTGACGTTCATAGCCTTGAGGCCCGGCACGCTCTTGGTTACCAGCGCCTCGATGCCCTTGATCTGCCTTTGTCCGATGTCCGCGTAGCCGTACAGGTGGAGCACGACCGACGCCGAGGATTCGGGCACCTCGCTCTTGAGTACGTACGCGCTTTCATCGGCCACGTTGAGCGTGACGATCGCGTCCTTGACGCCGGTCAGCGTCTTGAGCGCCGCCTGCAGCCGGTCTTGCAGCTGGAAGATCAGGAACTGCTTCTTTTCGTAGTCGGTGCTCATCAGGTCGCTCTGGCCCGAAAACAAGTCATAGCCCAAGGTGCTGTTGGGCAGGCCGTTCGCCGCCAATTGCATCTTGAGCCTGGCCTCGTCCTCTTTCGGCACCAGAATCGACCCGTCGCTCTGCAAGCGGTAATCGACGCCCGCGCCATCCAGAATCTGTACGACCTGCGCGCCTTCAGAGGGCGACAACCCGCGGTACAGCATGATGTAGGAGGCATCGTTCAAATAGCGGGCCAGCGCGATGGAGCCCACAATCAGGAGGCCGGCGACGCCGAGCAGCGTCAGCCGCTTCCCCTTGCTCATCCTGCCGAAGTAGGCGCCGATGTTCTTGAACATGCCCGAGATAGAAAAGTCCATCATATCCCTCTAATCTGCGTAATCGCCGCGCCTCGGCCGGTTGTGCTCCTAGAGGGTGATCCGCATGATCTCGTTGTACGCCTCGAGCGCCTTGTTACGCAGCGACACCACGGTGGTAATCGCCAGGTCGGCCTTGGCGGCGTTGATCGTGATGTTGTGCAGTGCGTCGGACTTGCCGGTGGCCAAGGCGACCGCGTCGCTTTGTACCGCCGACTGGGTCTTGGCGATGTCGGAAAGCGACTGCATCAGCGTGTCGCCGAAGGAGGGGCCGCTTAAGGCCGCGGGATTCGCGGGGGTGACCTGTTGGGGACTCATCGCGCCGCCGAGCAACTGAGCGATGCGAATCGGATCCAGTGGCATGTGCTTCACGCTCGCTTCCGTGTGGGTTTTTTATTTCCCAATCTCCAGGGCCTTTTGCGCCATGCCCTTCATGGCGTTAAACGCGGTCACGTTGGCCTCGAACATCCGGGCCGCCGACATGATGTCCACCATTTCCTCGACCGTGTTGACGTTGGGCAGTTGCACGTAACCTTCCTCGTTGGCGTCCGGATGCGTCGGGTCGTACTCCACGCGGAAGTCGTCCTCGTCGTCGAGCACCTCCTCGACGCGCACGCCCCTTACCTGCTCGGACGCCGCGCTCAGCGCGCCGGCAAAGTCCCTGCGCCCCTCGCGCTCGGACAGCACCACGAGCTTCCTCCGGTAGGGTCCGCCGGCCTCGGTGCGCGTGGTGTCGGCGTTGGCGAGGTTCTGCGCCACAATCGACATCCTTAACTTCTGCGCGGTCAGGCCAGAGCCTGAGATGTCCAATGAACTCATGAATGCCATCGTTATCCACGCCCCTCTGTCAATACGTATTTCATACGGCGAACCTGGGCATTGAGAGACGTCATCAGGTAGCTGTACTCGGTGTACGCGCGCACCATCTCGACGTTCTCAAAATCCTCATCGACATTGTTGCCGTCCTCGCGCGCGGTCGTGTCCCGATGCTCGACGACGCGGGGCTGAACCTCATTGACCGCTTCCTCCATCGCGCGCCTGTTCCCGCTCGCGCCGTTCAAGCTGCCCTCGAGCAGCGACTCAAACTCCAGCGTCTTGCGCTTGTAACCCGGCGTCGCGGCGTTGGCGATGTTGTCCGAGATCACCTGCTGGCGCATCCAGACCACGTCCATCTTCTTCTCCAGCAACGACATGCTGGTCGGGTTCAGAAAATTGCTCATCCCGCACGCTCCGTTCGCTCCGCCCCAAAGGCAGGTCACGTTCTCAAAGGCCCAAACACTATATGGTGTATTCAATCTGTAACCATTATACAATATGTACAAGCGGTGTCAAGGCTGTTGATGCCGTAATCTTCCACATTTTGTAATTTCGTCATACTTTTGCATTATACCGTCGGAATAAGTCATATTTTAACCCGGCTTTCATGCGGATTGCCCCTCAAATCCGCCCGAAAGGCGTCGATATAAGTCGATATAGGAGTCGGTTGGGTCAATTTACGAATTCGTCAAGCCGCCAGTTCGAGCTCAGGCGCGCCTGAGGATCGGCGTATATGCGCTGACGACGGCGAAGGCGCCGCCCATTTGGGCGGCGCCTTCGCCGTCAGTTACCGGGGGTAGCGTTACCCTTTCGCAGCCTTCACGAGGCCCTCGATGAACGGACCTACGTGCACGGTGACACCGGCCACCACATCGGGCGCGGCGGTGCCTTCCTGGGTCAGGGGCGTGGCGGCGATTTCATCGGCCGTCTTGCCGACCGCATAGGCTGCGAAGGCGGCCGCCTGCTCGTTCCACTCCTTGCCGATCGCGGAGGCCGCCTTCATGCCATAGGCGTCGCCGAGCTCGTTCTTGGTCGCGACCGCAGTCTGAATGTCGCTCGTAATCTGGCCGGCGGCGTCGAACATCACGTCGGCCTGCAACGCGTCGATGATCGCGCTGGTCACCTTGCCCTCGCCGTTCACGGTCACCACAAAGTAGTGGTTGTAGGCGCGCGCGCGGCCGTTCTTCTCGGCTTGCGCGTCGTTTGAGCCGCTGACGTCGGTCGTGGTGGCGAGCCGGAGCTCATCACCCGCGCCCGCGCCCAGCGCCCGCGCGCCGCCGGCGGCCTTGACGATGGCCGCGACCATGTCGGTCACGTGCACCGTAACGCCGGCCAGCACGTCGGGCTCGGTGGGCAAGCCGGTCTCGTCCATCGGCGTGGCCGCCACTTCGTCGGCGGTCTTGCCGATCACCGAGGCCGCAAACGCCGCCGCCTGCTCGTACCACTCCTTGCCGATCGCGGAAGCCGCCTTCATGCCGTAGGCGTCGCCGAGCTCGTTCTTGCTCAGGACTTTCGCGCTGAGGTCGGTTGTGATCTTGCCTTCATTCGAGAATTTCAGCTGCGACTGCACCACGTCGAGTATGCACTGCGCGATGCGCCCCTCGCCGTCCAGCAGCACCGCCGCCACGGTGGAGTAGCCCTCCGCCACGCCGTCCGCGTCGGCGCTCGCCGACGCGGACCGGTTGAGCGAGGTCACCACACCCAAGCCCGTCTGGTAGACCTCCTGCGCGCGCACGCACGCCGTCAGCGAAAGCGCCAGAACGAGCGCCAACGAAAGCACCAGTAACTTCCTGATCCGATTCCCCATGAAAACAACCTCCCGCGTTCGTAGTCACACTTTACCGATAGGTATAGTAGCAAATTACGCGGGATTAGTCTGTGACAATGTCACGCTTCCTTATGCATAGGCGGCCGGTAATCGCGCGCCTCGCCGGCGGCAAGCTCCAAGTCGCGGACGTTCACGATCGTCACGCTGCCGCGCGAGAGCGTCACCAGGCCCTCGCGCACAAGCTGTTTAAGCATGCGAGACACCGCCTCGCGCGCAGAACCGATGTCGTGGGCCAGCTCGTCGTGGGTCACCTTGAGCCGCACTGCATGCTCCTGTGCGGAGGAACGCCCCACATGAGCCCGCTCGAGCAGCGCCGCGGCCAGCCGTCTTTTCAGCGGCACGAAGGCCACGCTGGTAGTTTTTTCCACGACGCGCCTGAACACCTCGGAGGTGGCCTCAACCGAGAAGCGGTACACGCAGCTGTGCTCGGCGATGAGCCGCCGGTACAGCGGCGCGGGGACGGTCAGGATCAACGACCCGGCGCGCGCTTCGACGTTGACCGGCGGGCCGTTCAAGCGCGCGGTAATCAGCACGCTCATCATGCATACTCTCCGCTCGCGCAGCCGGTACAGCGTCAGCTCGTCGCCCTCGTCGGTCATCAGGTACACCCGTACGCTGCCCTTGACGATCAGCTTGATGCCCAGGTTGTCGTTTTCGTGGACGCCGAAGATGATCGCATCCCGGTCGAACGCCGAGTACACGGCCGCGGCGGCAATCTCCTGGCGCGCCTCCGGGGGCAGCTCATCCCAAAAGGGGAGCATATCGGCCAGCAGCGCTTCTACGGTCGTAGCCTCGACATGATTTCCTTCCATAAACTCCACCTGTCGGCCGACAGCCCGAGCGCCTCGCCGGGCCGGGCCAACTGATTGTAGTGCACCGCTTCGCCGTCTTCGCCGACGCGCAGCCGATGGTCGGCCACGCGGCCCACGAAGGTCCACTGCGTAGGCATACGCACGTCGTAGCCGGTGATCGCGTAGTAACCGTCCCGCGCCTCGAACGTCTGCCCGGGCTCGGGGTCGGGAATGCCCGCACCGTAGTGCCGGAACCGGGTTTCGCGCAGTGTCACGCAGCCGTCGCCCGGTTCGTACCCGTCCTCGACCGGGCTTCTGTTGACCGAGTGGTCGAACACGATCCAGACGAGCTGCCCGCGCTTAACGCGCGCGGCGTACTTCAACTCACCCGCACGATTGCGAACGGTGACGCGCCAGCCCATCGGCCAGCACGTCACCGCCGTCAGCGCGGCCGCGATCGCGATTGCGATCAGCGGCCGCCGATATCGCTTCATCGATTATTGGATGCCCTTCTCGGCGTAGTACTTGGCCGCGCCCGGATGCACCGGCGTGGACACGCCCAGCAGCGCCTTGTCGATCGTAATCTCCGCGCCCTTGGCGTGGGAGATGTCAGAGGTCTTCTCGTAGAGCGTCTTGACCATGTTGTACACCAGGTCCTCGCTCAGGTCCTTCTTGCAGATCATGATGGCGCGGATGCCCACCATGTTGGCGTCCTCGGCCTGATTGGGATAGGTGCCCGCCGGGATGGTCACCTTGGCGTAGAACGGGTACTTCTCGATCAGCTTGCCGATGGTCTCGTCGTCGAGGTTCAGCAGCTTGATGCTCGCGGTCGCGCCCAGTTCCTGGATTGCGGGGTTCGGGAAGCCGGCCGTAATAAACGCCGCGTCGATCTGCCGGTTCTTGATGGCGTCGGCCGACTCGGCAAAGGACAGCAGCTGCGCGTCGATGTCGTTAACCGTCAGGCCCGCCACCTCGAGGTACTGCACCGCGTTAAAGTACACGCCCGAGCCCGCCGCGCCGATCGAAACCTTCTTGCCCTTGAGGTCGGCCAAGGTGTTAATGCCCGCGTCGGCATTGACGACCAACTGCACCACTTCGGGGTACATCGAGGCCACCACGTCAAAGTTCTGAATCTGCTCGCCCTCGAACGCGTTCACGCCGTTGAAGGCATAATCGGCCACGTCGTTCTGCACGATGCCGAGCTCGGCCTCGCCCCGGTCGATCAGCCGAATGTTCTCCGCCGAGGCACCGGTGGACTGCGCGGTTACGTCGAGCCCTTCAATGTTCTTGGCGAACAGGTTGGCGATCTCGCCGCCCAGCGCGTAGTAGGTGCCCGAAGTGCCGCCGGTCGCCATGTACAAAAACTCGGTCGCCGAGGCCGGCACGGCCATGAGCAGCAGAGCACACAGGGCGATGGACAGGACGCGCTTCATAGAATGATTCCCCCTTTGACGTTATTTGTTACGCTATGATATTAGCATAATCTTTGCGGGATTGCAAGAGCAAAAACTTGCAGCCATGGGGCGCGCGCATCCGCTTGAAAATGCGCCCGCCGCGCGATATAATAAAAGCAAACAAAATACACCCGCGGGAGGGACGGCGTTATGCGCATCATAGAAGCCGGGCGGATTGAATCCACAGTCAAATCTCTGATCCTTGAGGCCAGCTATGTGATCGGAGGGGACGTTCAGTGCGCCATCGAGCGCGCGAGGGATGGCGAAAGCTCGCCCTCGGGGCGCGCGGTGCTCGATCAGTTGCTTGAGAATTACGAAATCGCGCGCACCGAGCGCGTGGCGATCTGTCAGGACACCGGCATGTGCGTGGTGTTCCTCGACATCGGCCAGGACGTGCGCATCGAGGGCGGCGACCTGACGCAGGCCGTGACGAACGGTGTGCGCGCCGCCTATAATGAAGGGTACTTGCGCAAGAGCGTGGTGCGCGACCCGCTGTACGACCGGGTCAACACCCGCGACAACACCCCGCCGGTGCTGCACGTGCGCATCGTGCCGGGCGACAGGGTGGACATCCTGGTGACGCCCAAGGGCTTTGGCTCGGAGAACATGTCGCAGCTCAAGATGCTGGTGCCCGCCGACGGCGAGGCCGGCGTTATCCGGTTCGTGACCGACGCGGTGGTCAGCGCCGGTTCGAACCCCTGCCCGCCGGTGATCGTGGGCGTGGGGTTGGGCGGCACGATGGAAATGGCCGCCATCCTCGCCAAGCGCATGACGGCGCGCGCCGTGGATGAACCCAATCCCGACCCGCGCTACGCCGCGCTCGAGGAGAAGATCCTGAACGCGATCAACCGCTCGGGCGTGGGCCCGGGCGGCATCGGCGGGCGCACCACAGCGCTTCGGGTCAATATCGCGACCTACCCGACCCACATCGCGGGGCTGCCGGTCGCGGTCAACGTATGTTGCCACGCGGCGCGCCACGCGCATGCGGTGATATAATTAGGAGGCAAGCGATATGGAAAATGTTGCTGTGAAGTTACCGCTCGATCCGGTTAAGATCCGGACGCTGAACGCGGGCGACACCGTCCTTTTGACCGGGTCGCTCTACACCGCGCGCGACGCGGCGCATAAGCGGCTGGTGGAGGCGCTCGATCGCGGCGAGACGCTGCCGTTCGACCTTACGAACCAGCTGATCTACTACGTCGGCCCCGCGCCCGCCAAGCCGGGCTACGCGGTGGGTTCGGCCGGCCCCACCACCAGCTACCGCATGGACGCCTACGCGCCGCGGCTGCTCGAGCAGGGGCTCATGGGCATGATGGGCAAGGGCAATCGCTCAAGGCCCGTGATCGAAGAGATGGTGCGCGCGGGCGCGGTCTACTTGGGCGCGGTGGGCGGCGCGGCGGCGCTGATCGCCAAGCGTATCGTAAAAAGCGAGGTCATCGCCTACGACGACCTGGGCGCGGAGGCCATCCACCGCTTTGAGGTAAAGGATTTCCCCGCGCTGGTGCTGATCGACAGCCGGGGAAATAACCTGTACGAGACCGGGCCTGCTAAATACCGAATGGATTAAGGGGATTCCTCGATGCAAATCACCATCGACCGGCACAGCGGCGAGCCGCTCTATTTGCAGTTGGCGAACGCGATCAGGCGGCAAATCGAATCGGGCGCGCTGAAGCCGGGCGACCAATTGCCCACGGTGCGTACGCTGCTCACCGAGACGGGCCTGTCCGACGGCACCATCCGCCATGCCTATGCGCTGCTGGCCCGCGAGGGCGTGCTCGACATATCGCAGGGCCGGGGCACCTTTGTGTGCGCGCCGGACACGATAGACGGCGGGCGCGAGGCGCGCGCGATGCAGTTGATCGACGACATGTTTGCCTCACTCAAGGAGCTTCAATTCACGCCGCGCGAAATCCGGCTGTTCCTGAACCTGAAGCTTCATCCGTTCGAGGACGAAACGCCGATGATGCCGGTGGCGTTGATCGACTGCAACCCCGAATCGTTGAACGAGGCGGCGCTGCAGCTGTCGGCCATCCCGGGCATCGCGCTGAGCGAGTATCTGCTGGACGACGTGCGCCGCTCGCCCGCCTCGCTGACGCGCGACATGCGGCTTTTAATTACCACACAAAACCACGCCCATGAGCTCGGACAATTGCTCGGAAGCAATGCCGCTCGGATTGCGCGGGTGGCGCTGTCGCCCAGCGCGTATACGCTGGCGGCGCTCTCGCGCGTCGAGGCCGCCCAGGGCGCGCTGATCTACTGCCGCAGCCAGCGCTTCGCCCAGATCGTCGCGGGCGGCCTGCGGCTGTTCCCGCACCTGCGAAGCCGCGAAGCGCAGGTGGTGCTGGCCGGAGAGCAGGCGCTCGGCGAATTGCTCCCCGGCAAGCAAGCCGTGATCGTCGCGCCCGACTACCTGTCCTACGCGCCGCCCGCCGACCGCGAGGCGCTGAGCGCGTTCGCCGAAGCCGGCAACCTGATCCTCCCCTACCACCACCAAATCGACCAGGGGTCGCTGCTGTACATCGAGGAGCGCTTGCGGTCGTTGGCCGCGGCGGGCGGTTGAATCACGGTTCGTTAATCATCGAGGACAACACCGCCGCCTTGGTCACGATCCCCATCAGCCGGCCCTCCTCGTCGAGCACGGCCAGCGGGTAGCGCGACTGCGCGGCGAGGGGCAAGATGTCGTGCACGGTCATTTCGTGGGCGACCGATTCAAACGTGGTTTCCATCACGTCGGCGATTTTCAGCCCCTCGCGGTGCGCGCGTATGGCCTCGGAGATGCTCAAGATGCCGCACAGCTTTAGTTTTCCGTCCACCACGTACACGGTCGAGAGCGCGTTGCGGCGCATGGATCCGACGGCCTGCGCGGGCCGGTCGGTGATGCGCGCGAGGCTGGTCGGGGTCATCATTACGCTGCGCACGGTGGTAACCTTGGTGCGGTCGGCGCTGTCGATGAAGCGGCGCACGTATTCGTTGGCCGGATTGGCGCTCATCTGCTCGGGGGTATCGACCTGAACCACCCGGCCGCCCTCCATGATGGCCACGGTGTCGCCGAGTTTGAAGGCCTCGTCGATGTCGTGGGTGATGAATACCACGGTCTTGCCCAGCTTGCGCTGGATCTTGAGCAGCTCGAACTGCATATCCTGGCGCACCAGCGGGTCGAGCGCGGAGAAAGGCTCGTCCATCAGCAGTACCTCCGGGTCGTTCGCGAGCGCGCGGGCGATGCCGACGCGCTGGCGCATGCCGCCCGAGAGGCTCCCCGTAGACTGGTGCTCCCAACCCTTTAGGCCCACCATCTCGATCATTTCGCGCGCCTTGGCCTCGCGCTCCGCCTTGCCCTGTCCGCGGACCTCCAGACCGTAGGCCACGTTGCCCAGCACGTCACGGTGGCTCATCAGCCCAAACGACTGAAACACCATCGACACCCGGGTGCGGCGCAGCTCGAGCAACTCCTGCTTGCCGAACTTCATGATGTCGCGCCCCTCGTACAGCACGCTGCCGCTTGAGGGCTTGTTGAGCCGGTTCAGGCAGCGCACCGCGGTCGACTTGCCCGAACCCGACAGCCCGATGATTACGAAGATCTCGCCTCTCTTGATCTTGAGGTTCACGTCCCACAGCGCCACGGTCGCGCCGGTCTTCTTGTAGACCTCGTCCTTGCTCGCGCCCGCGCGCATCATGCGGGCGGCGACGTCGCGGCCCGCGCCATACAGCTTGGTCAGGTTCCTGACCTCGATGATATAGTCGCCCAGTCGCTCATCCATCCGCCTCACCCCCCGATTTCGCCTCGACAGCCATACGCCGGGCACGCTTGTCCTCGTCGAACCAGCCCTGCGTCAGCCGGTCGAGCAGCACTGCCAGGATGACCACCGAGAAGCCGGAGACCAGCCCTCGGCCGATCTCGGTGCGATTGACCGCGATCAGCACCTCGTTGCCCAGGCCCCGCGCGCCGATCATCGAGCAGGTGACCACCATGGCCATCGCCATCATCAGCGTCTGGTTGACGCCCGCCATGATCGTGGGCATGGCCTGCGGGATTTGCACCTTGACCAAGGTCTGCCAGCGCGTGGAGCCGAACGCCTGCGAGGCCTCCACCACGCCCTCGTCCACCTGCCTAAGCCCCAAATTGGTCAGCCGGATCACCGGCACAATCGCGTAGATCACGGTGGCGATCACCGCCGAGGCCGAGCCCATGCCGAACAGCAGCAGCGCCGGGATCAGGTACACGAACACCGGCATGGTCTGCATCGTATCCAAGACCGGCCGCATGATGCGGGTGGCGCGCGCCGACGCCGACAGCAAAATGCCGATCGGAAAGCCGATGAGCAGCGCGATCAGCACGCTGGCGAGCACAATCGACAGCGTCATATGCATCAGCTGCCATAACCCGACCACGCCGACCAGGCACAGCATCAGCGCGTACAGCGCGCCGCTGCGCACCTTGCCGCGCGCCTTCCAACCCAGCACAAACACCAGCGCCACCAGCGCGAACCACGGTATATGCGATAGCAGCCAGTAGATGCTGTTCACCAAGCTGACCAGTCCGCCCGCGATGATGTCCTCGAACAGCCATGCGCCGCGCGCCGCGAAGGCTCGCATCGCGCGGTCGATGGCCGCCAGATTGGGCTTCATCACAATGGGGAAGTTGCCCAAATCCATGAACTTAGTTCACCTCCGTCAAATCGCCGCGCGCAGCAACTGCGCCTGCTCGGGCGTCAGCCACGCATCGACCAGCTCGGGGTGCTCGTTCAAGAACCAGCGCGCGGTGGCGACGTAATCGTCGCCGGTCCCCTGCATGTGGGCCAGCGCCTCGCTGGTCAGCGCGGACGAGGTGCGGTACTTTTCAAGGAAGGCGCAGAACTCGGGGTTCGACGCGGCAAAGCCGGGGCTTGCGCACACCGACACCTTGACCGCGGGGAACGCGGTCGCGCCGCTCATGTAGGTGTCCGCGTCGTAGGGCGCGTCCTCGAGCAGCACGAAGTCGTACATGCCCAAGAGCCAGGTGGGCTCCCAGTAGTAGGTCACGATGGGCTTGCCGCGGTCCCAGGCCGAGACGATCGCCGCGCTCATGGCTGCGTCGCTGCCCGGCAGCACGTAATTGTACATTTCGGTCAGACCGTAGAGTTCCACCTTGCGCCGCAGGATCTCTGTGACCTCCCAACCCGGAATGCCGCCGAAGATGCGGCCCATACCGGGCGATTCAGGATCGGGAAATATGTCCGCGTAGCGCTTCAAATCCTCGACGGTCTTGAGATCGGGCGCGACCGCTTCGATGCCGCGTTCGGCGTCGCCCTCGATCACATAGCGGGGCACGTACAGGCCCTGGTAGTTGTCGTCGAAGTTGATCGACAGTTCCTTGAGCTTGCCCTCGGCCAAATCTTGCGCGTAGCTCGGCAGGTTATCGGTCCACACCTCCATATGCGCGTCGATGTCGCCGGCCATCAGACCCTCGTGGGTGATCGGCGTCGAGCCCGACAACTCCTCCCAGCTGTAGCCGAACACCGCCTCGGCCACCGTACCCGCCACCGCGTTGTGGAACCGGATCGAATCCCAGCCGACGTCGGCAAACACGATCCGCGTCTTGGGCTCGGCCATCGCCGGAGCCGCGATCGACGCGGCCAGCATCAGTACCGCAAGCGTCAACATCATCAGTTTCTTCATGTCCATGTGCCTCCTTCCATCTTTTGCGCCGTGCGCACCGTGGTATGCGCACGGTGTTCAGGCAGCGGAGCTTCGCGGCGGCTCACTCCAGCGCCCGCGCAGCGAAGCTCAAAAGTGTCGTTGAAAACCGACAACTTATACACTAAATCAAAGTTGTCACTTTGTCAAGCACTGTTACGGAATGTTAACGAAAATGAAAAACAAGCCTCGATCTCGCGATCTCGGCTCGTTTTCTGTCCATTGGCTAAAAGATCAGTTCGTCCTTGACGGCCTCGGCCCCGCTGCGCAGCATCGCCCATTCCGCCTCGGTCATGGGGTCGCGGTAGCATTGATCGACGTGGTCCAGCATGAACAAAAAGTGTTCGAGGTTGCCGGGCGGCACCAGCGTGTGCGCGCCCTTGAGTACCGCGTACTTCATCGCGGCCACGCTCAGCGCCTCGTCGCCCCACAGCGGCTGACACCAGGACTTGGGGTAGGGCCGCGGTTCGCCTTCGCGCCACTGCCGCCGTACCAGCGACTTCATGCCCAAAAGCCCCAAGTTCTTGTCCCGCGCGGCCCGGCTGATCCGGTCGCCCCAGCCCGTCACGATGCCCAGCGCCCAGTTGAGCGGGAACAGCACCGTGTCAAAGTCGTACATCGTCAGCGCGCGCAGCGCCACGTCCTCATTGTGGGCCGAAAAGCCCACGCAGCGGATGATGCCGTCGCGCTTGGCCTTGAGGACGACCTCCATCGCGCCGCCGGGGCCGAACGCGCGGTCGAGGTCCGCGTCGGTGGCCAGCGCGTGCAGTTGATACACGTCGAAGTGGTCGGTCTTGAGCCTCTTAAGCGACGTCTCCAGCTTCTCCCGCGCGCCGGCCGCCGTGCGCTCCTCGGTCTTGCAGGCCAACAACACGTCCTTGCGGTAGGGCGCGAGCGCCGGGCCCAGCCGCTCCTCGGCATCGCCGTAGGTGGGCGCGACGTCGAAGTAGTTGACGCCCGCGTCGATCGCCCGCGCCACGTGGCTGTCGGCGTCCGACTGCGCCTCGTCCATGTTGATGATGCCGCCGAACACGACGGCTGAAACGCTCAGCCCCGTCTTCCCCAACACATGATACAGCATACGGTCGCCCCCTTGCTTCATCTACACTTGGCTCACAAATTTCGAAACGACGGGTACCAGCAGCACGCCGCAAACCACCACCAGCACATCATGGGCGACGATGACCTCCTCGGGCGGCGGCGACAGCTTAACCTCGCCGCCCCGGCGTATGGCCAATATGGTCGCGCCGGTCTGCGTTCGGAAGCCGATCTCGGCAATGCTCATGCCCTCGATGCGCGCGCCCGGCGGCACCGCAAACTCGTAGGTGCGCATCACGTCGCCGTAGCGAAAGCGCTCGGCCATGTCGGTCAGCTGTTGGATGGTCGCCTGCATCTGCTCGTCGATCACGCGCCGCTGCCCGATCAGTTCGGCCAGCCGCTCCTTGAGCAGGCGCATGCCGTGGGCCTCGTCGTGCTGGCCCAGGTACTGAGCGGCGCGCTCGCGCGACTTGACCCGCGCGCCGCTGCCCGGCTTCATTTCGATCACATCCACTTCATTGAGCAGCCCCAACGCCCGCCGGATGGTCTCCGGGGAGACTTTGTACCTCGAGCTCATCAGCGAGCGCCCCGAAAAGCGCTGCCCTTCCCCAATCTCGCCGGACGCAATCCGCCCCGCGATGTCCCGCGCCACCTGTAAATACGCCGGCGCGCCCTTGTCCTTTTTCATGTCGTCCTCATCGCCCGCCGCAAGCGGGCATCGTACTTGCCGCCTTCATCATACCTTAAACCTACACCGATTTCAATGGGGGCGCGTAAATAATGGAATGGCTGTTTACGACCGCGCGATTTGGTTGATTTTAATCTTGAGCCGTGCCTTTGCCGCGCGCCGCATTCAACTTTTTACTTGTGTTTTTCCTGACCGCGGCTTATAATATAGTCAAAGATGGTCAAATACGGAGGTCGGGAACATGGCACAGCTGAGCGATATGATCGAGCGATTCATCAAGGAACTGATGTGCGACGATCGTCAGATAGAACTTCGGCGCAACGAGTTGGCGCAGCACTTTGGGTGCGCGCCGTCTCAGATCAACTACGTGCTGGCGACTAGGTTCTCAGTCGATCACGGTTACCTGATCGAGAGCCGGCGCGGCGGCGGCGGGTTCGTGCGGATCGTGCGCCTGCAGATGAGCGGCGCGGACAATCTGCTGAGCGCCCTGCTGGGCCGCGTGGGCACGGCGATCGCCGAGGACACCGCGCGGGCGATCATCGCCCAGATTGAGGACGGCGAGCTGGTTACCCCGGGCGAGGCTTCGCTGATGCGCGCGGCCGTTTCGAAGAGCGCGCTGGCTCTGCCGATCAGCGCCAAGGATGTGCTGCGGGCGGCCGTGCTCAGCAGCATGCTCAAACAGGTTTTTCGCAACCTGGAAGGAGAGGACAGCGATGATTTGCGATGAATGCGGCGTCCGCGACGCCACGATCAAGCTGATGACGATATCGGGTGGGGAAAAGCGTGAGCGGCACTTGTGCACCGAATGCATGGCCAAGGCCAAGAAGCAGTTCGGTACGCTCGATCTGTCCTCGCTCGCGGGACTGATCGGGGGCCTGTTGCAGGCGGTCAAGCAGCAGGACGACGACGAGCATCCGGAGGCCCTCGATCTCATATGCGCGGACTGCGGCCAGACCTACGAGGAATTCCGCGAGACCGGCTTCCTGGGCTGCCCCGGCTGCTACGGGGCTTTCCGCGCGCCGCTGGAAACGATGCTCAAGCGCATCCACGGCCACACGCGGCACAGCGGGCGGTTGCCGGGCGGCTCATCGAGCGATCTGTCGATCCGGCTGGAAATTGAGCGGCTCAAGCAGCGCCTGGGCCGCGCGATCGCCGATGAGGCCTACGAGGAAGCGGCGCGGCTGCGCGACCAGATTCGCGCGCTTAAAGGCAAGCTCGAGGCCGTGCCCGCGGCCGGGGAGGTAGAAACATGACCGATTACCTCGCGCCCGAACAGGACGTGGTACTGTCCAGCCGCGTGCGCCTGGCGCGCAACTACGCGGACATCCCGTTCTTCCCCAAGATGGACGGCGAGCGCGCCGGCCTCACGATCGAGCGAGCGCGCGCCGCGATGGAGCGAAAGCCGGGCGACTACGAATTCCTGCGCATGGCCGAGCTCAGCGAAGACGCGCGCAACCGTTTGGTGGAGCGCCATCTCGTCAGCTACGACCTGCTCAAGTTCAAGCAGTGGTCGGCCGCGCTGATTTCGAGCGGCGAAACTACGTCCATCATGGTCAACGAGGAGGATCACCTGCGCATCCAGGGGTTGCTGCCGGGCCTGCAACTCGAGCGAGCGGCCGAGCTGGCCTTCAAGGCCGACGACCGGTTGAGCGAGCAGGGGCGGTTTGCCTACGACGCACAGTGGGGCTACCTGACGAGCTGCCCGACCAACGTCGGCACCGGCATGCGCGCCTCCACGATGCTGCACCTGCCCGCGCTCAGCGCGACCGGGCAGATCGGCTCGATCGTCCAGGCGGTCGCCAAGCTGTCGATGACGGTGCGCGGCATCTACGGCGAGGGCAGCGATGCGGTGGGCTGCCTGTACCAGGTGTCGAACCAGTCCACGCTCGGCCGTACCGAGGACGACATCATCCGCGCGCTGATCGCCACGACGCTGCAACTGGCCGGGCACGAGCGCCAGGTGCGCGAGGCGATGAACCAGCAGGACGCGGTGGCGGTGGCGGATAAGCTGATGCGCTCGGTGGGCATCTTGAAGACGGCGCGCATGATGAGCGCGGCCGAGCTCATGCCCCGCATGAGCGATCTGCGCGTTGCGGCCTCGATCGGCCTCGTAAACTTTCCGGTCAACGCGGTCGACGCCTTGGTCTGGGATTTGCAAAACGGCTCGCTGGCCGTGCGCGCGGGCGAAGCGCTATCCGAGCGCGCCCGCGACGCACTGCGCGCCGACATCCTGCGCGACGCATTGAAAGTCATTTGACGGGTGACCCATTCCCCTCCCCGGGAGGGGAATGGGTTCCATGGCGCCGCGCCCCGAACCAACGACCTTAAGGAGGATTAAGATATGGCATTCTTTTCAAGATTCACCGAGCGCGCGCAGCGCGCGCTGGTCGCTTCCCAGCAGGAAGCGGCCGGGCTCGGGCGCAACTACGTGGGCACCGAGCATTTGCTGCTGGGCGTGCTCAGCGATCCGGGCTCGGCGGGCGCGGTGCTGTCCGGCCTCACGCTCGACGCCGTGCGCGCCGAGGTGCTCGAGCTGCTCGGGCGCGGCGACAACACCCAGCCGATCAAGGCGATGAGCTACACCCCGCGCACCAAGAAGGTGCTCGAGCAAAGCGGGCGCGAGGCCCGCGATTTGAAACAAAACTACGTGGGTACCGAGCACTTGCTGCTGGCGCTGATGCGCGAGCGCGAGGGCGTGGCGGCGCACATCTTAATCAAGATGGGCATCGACCTCGACAAGGCGCGCGAGGAACTGCTAAAGCTCATCGGCAACGAAGAGGGCCCCAAGTCCGAGGGCGCGGACGAAGACACGCCGGTGCTGAACCAGTTCGCGCGCGACCTGACCCGCGCGGCGCGCGCGGGCGAGCTCGACCCGGTGATCGGGCGCGCCACCGAAATCGAGCGGATCGTTCAAATCCTGTCGCGGCGCACCAAGAACAACCCGGTCTTGATCGGCGAGCCGGGCGTGGGCAAGTCGGCGATCGTCGAGGGGCTGGCCCAGCTGATCGCCGAGGGCAATATTCCCGAAATCCTGCGCGGCAAGCGCGTACTGTCGCTCGACCTCGCCGGTATGATCGCGGGCGCGAAGTACCGCGGCGAGTTCGAGGAGCGGATGAAGAACGCCATGGCCGAGATTCGCAAGGCCGGCAACGTCATCCTGTTCATCGACGAGCTGCACACGCTGGTGGGCGCGGGCGCGGCCGAGGGCGCGATCGACGCGGCCAACATCCTGAAGCCCCTCTTAGCCCGCGGCGAGATGCAGCTGGTCGGCGCGACCACGCTCAGCGAGTACCGCAAGCACATCGAGAAGGACGCGGCGCTCGAGCGCCGGTTCCAGACGGTCGTGGTGGGCGAACCCACCAAGGACGAGGCGATCGCGATCATGACGGGGCTGCGCGATCGCTACGAAGCGCACCACCGCGTGCACATCACCGACGAGGCGCTGAAGGCGGCGGTCAACCTGTCCGACCGCTACATCCCCGATCGGTTCCTGCCCGACAAGGCGATCGATCTGGTCGACGAGGCGGCAAGCCGCGTGCGGATCCAGGCGTTCACCGCCCCGCCCGATATGAAGGAGCAGGAATCAAAACTCGAGGCGCTCAACAAGGAGACCGAGGAGGCGGTGGCGCACGAGGACTTTGAAAAGGCGGCCTCGCTGCGCGACGAAAAAAAGAAGCTGCAAAACGAGATGAACGAGCGCCGCAAGCAGTGGGAGAAGAAGCGCGAAGAAAAGGTACTGACCGTGGGCGAGGAGGAAGTCGCGCAGATCGTGTCGGCCTGGACCGGCATCCCGGTCACGCGCATGACCGAGGGCGAGGCCGAGCGCCTGCTGAAGCTCGAGAACATCCTGCACGACCGCGTGATCGGCCAGGACGAGGCGGTCGCCGCGGTGGCCCGCGCCGTGCGCCGCGCGCGCGCCGGGCTCAAGGATCCCGGCCGCCCGATCGGCTCGTTCATCTTTCTGGGCCCGACGGGCGTCGGCAAGACCGAGCTGTGCAAGGCGCTGGGCGAGGCGCTGTTCGGCGACGAGAACAGCATGGTCCGCATCGACATGTCGGAGTACATGGAGAAGCACTCGGTGTCGCGCATGATCGGCTCGCCCCCGGGCTACGTGGGCCATGAGGAGGGCGGCCAGCTGACCGAAAAGGTGCGCCGCAAGCCCTACTCCGTGGTGCTGTTCGACGAGGTGGAAAAGGCGCATCCCGACGTGTTCAACGCGCTTTTGCAAATCCTCGAGGACGGACGGCTGACCGACGGCCAGGGCCGGGTGGTGGACTTCAAAAACACCGTGATCGTGATGACCAGCAACGCCGGCGCGCACGCGCTCAAGAAGCAGCGCACGCTCGGTTTCGGCAGTTCGATCGGCGAGGTCAAGGGCTATGAGGTCATGAAGGAAGGCATCATGGACGAGGTCAAGAAGATCTTCAGGCCCGAGTTCCTGAACCGCGTGGACGAGATCATCGTATTCCGCGAGCTCAAGGAGGAGGAAATTGCTCAGATCGCGCGGCTGATGCTGGGCCAGGTGGCGCGCCGCCTCAAGGAGCGCGGCATTGAGCTGGTGGCCTCAGAGGAGGCGGTGGGCCTGCTCTCGACGAGCGGCTTCGACGCGCAGTACGGCGCGCGCCCGCTCCGCCGCGCGATCCAGCGCATGGTGGAGGACGCGCTCAGCGAGGAGATCCTCTCCGGCCGCATCGCGCTGGGCAGTCGCGTAGCCGTCGGCGTCGACGGCGACAAGCTGACGTTCAGGCAGTTGGAACATGTGCCCGCGTAGGGTGCAATACAAGGATCACCCGGTTCCCGCAAGCGGCGGAAACCGGGTGATCCTTTTCTTTGGGGCTTGACAAATTTAGGAAAATATGATAAGTTATACAAGTAATACTTTTATAACCCGGAGGCGCGATGTTATGAAGTCAAAAGCCAAAAACGGACGCTTTATGAGTTCCATAAAGGTCGGCCCCAAGGGGCAGATCGTCATACCGAAAGAAGTCAGGGCCATGTTTGACATATCCCCGGGCGATACCTTGTTGCTTTTGGCGGATCGTGAGAGGGGCATTGCCCTGGAAAGATACGGCGTCTTCGCCAAAATTTCCGACGCCATTTTTGCTGGAAAAGCGAAGGAAATCTATCCGGATCAAAGTGAAGAAGATTTGCTCCTGTTCGCAAATGCGGTTAAGGAAGCGGGTGACGGCAAATGAAGAAAATTGCGTTTTTTGGCATTCCGGCGCATGGCCACACCAATCCCACGCTGGAGGTCGTCAGGTGCCTGGTAGAAAAAGGCCATGAGGTTCGGTATTACTCCTATGACCTCATGAGGGAGAAGATTGAATCCACAGGCGCAAGGTACATCTCTTGCGATCGGTATGATATTCAAATGAACCTGAAGCCCGAGGACTCGGGCCGCATCGGAAAAGACATCGCCTTTTCCATGGAAGTGCTCGTGCATACCACATTGGCCTTGGACGAGGCGCTCCTCGAGGACATGCGGAGCTGGAAGCCGGATTGCATCGTGGCCGATTCGATGGCCATCTGGGGAAAGCTGATTGCCTTAAAGCTCGATATCCCCTTTGTTTCTTCCACGACGACGTTTGCGTTCAATCGCCATTCCGCAAAAATCATGAAGCAGGGGATCGGAGAGCTGTTCAAATGGCTGCTCTCCCTGCCGAAGGCGAACAGAAGCCTCAAGCGGCTGCGGGATAAGGGCTATCCGGTCAGGGGTGTGCTATCCATCCTGCAAAACGATAACGACACCCACACAATCGTCTACACCTCGCCGGCGTTTCAGCCCTGCGCCGAGACATTCTCGGATAAGTACATCTTTGTCGGCCCTTCCGTACCCCAGCGTGACGATAAAATCATAAAGCCGAAAAGAAAGAGCGTCTACATCTCGCTTGGCACGGTAAACAATCTGAATATCTCCTTTTTCCGCAATTGCATGACGGCCCTGAACGACAGTGGTATGGATGTCATCATGTCGGTCGGCAGCGTGATTGATATGGCCGATCTGGGTGACATCCCGGAAAATTTCCATGTGGAAAAAAGCGTAAATCAAATCGAGGTCTTGCAGCGGGTCGATATGTTCATTACACATTGCGGCATGAACAGCGTAAACGAGGCGTTGTATTATGAAGTGCCTTTAATCATGTTTCCGCAGACAGGCGAACAGGGCGGGGTTGCCTACCGCGTCAACGAATTGGGCGCGGGCGTATATCCAAAAGACAATCGTGTGGATGCGATAAAGGAGGCCGTAAAAGAGATTTCCGATCATCCAATCTACAGGGATAACGCCCGGAAAATCTCCGAGGGCTTCCGAAAATGCGGCGGGCCCAGGCTGGCGGCCGACAAGATACTGGAGGTCGCGCGGAAATGAAGCCGCCATTTCACCCCTTGCCATCCGCCCGGCTTTGTAACTTGGTTACAGAACCGCGCCGCCTCGTTTGCTATACTGTCGCCAACGAACGAGGGAGGTAATGTACATGGCAACGGTTACGCTGACGAAGGACAATTTTCAAAGCGAGGTGCTGGCTTCGAGCCGGCCGGTGCTGATCGATTTCTGGGCGCCCTGGTGCGCGCCCTGCCGCATGCTGTCCCCGATGCTGGATTCGCTCGCCGAGGAACTCGACGGCGAGGTCGTGGTCGGCAAGGTCAATGTCGACGAGCAGCAGGAACTCGCCGCCGCGTTCCGGGTGGCCAGCATCCCGACGCTGGCCGTCGTCAAGGAGGGTGTGGTGACGGCCGCAGCCGCGGGCGTGCGCCCCAAGGAAGAAATTTTGAAGATGCTGGAGGGATGAACATGTGGTTTGGCAGAAAGCCGGCGTTCCGGTCGATGTCGATGCGGGAAGCCCAGCGAGCGCTCGCGCAGGATCAGTCCATCCGCCTCTTGGACGTGCGCACCGACGACGAATACCACGCGGGCCACATCCCCGGCTGCCAGCATCTGCCGCTCGACCGGATTGCCGGCATCGGAGCGGTGGTCCCCGACAAGGACGAACAGCTATTCATCTACTGCCTGAGCGGCGCGCGCAGCCGGATGGCCTGCGCGCAGCTCGCGCGGATGGGCTATACGGGCGTGACTGACATCGGCGGCATCACGCAGTGGCCGGGCGAACTCGAAAGGACGGTGGGCGCATGAAGACGATCATCGTCGGCGGCGTGGCCGGGGGCGCGTCGGCCGCGGCGCGGCTCAGGCGGCTCGACGAAGACATGGACATCGTGCTGCTCGAGCGCGGGGAGCATATCTCCTACGCCAACTGCGGCCTGCCCTACTACATCGGCGGTGAGATCACCGACCGGGACGAACTGACGCTTATGACGCCGGAGAGCTTCCGCCGGCGCTTCCGCGTGGATGTGCGGGTACAAAACGAAGCGGTCGCGATCGACCCGAAACGCCGGGTGGTGACCATCAAGGACGGCGCGACCGGCAATACCTACGAGGAAACCTATGACAAGCTGATCCTGTCGCCCGGCGCGGAGCCCGTGCGCCCGCCGCTTCCCGGCATCGACGACCGCCGGGTGTTCACGCTGCGCACCATCCCCGATACCTTCGCGATCCACGATTATATTGCGGCCGCGAAGCCCCGCAGGGCCGTCGTGGTGGGCGGCGGCTTCATCGGCCTGGAGATGGCCGAGAACCTGAAGCGCGCGGGCCTGGATATCACCGTGGTCGAGTTTGCCGACCATGTGATCGGCCCGCTTGACTTGGACGTGGCGGCGGATGTGCACCAATACCTGCGCGAGCAAGGCGTGCACCTCAAGCTCAAGCACGCCGTGAAAGCCTTCCACCCGGCCGCCGAATCGCTCGGCGTGGAACTGGACGACGCTCAGGTGCTGGCGGCCGACCTCGTGCTGATGTCGGTGGGCGTACGCCCGGACAGCGCGCTGGCGCTTAAGGCCGGCATCGAACTGAACCTGCGCGGCGCGATTGTGGTGGACGAGCACATGCGCACCTCGATCCCGGACATCTACGCCGTGGGCGACGCCATTGAAATCAAAAACCTGGTCTCGGGCGCGCCTGGTTACATCCCGCTGGCCGGCCCCGCCAACAAGCAGGGGCGCATCGCCGCCGACCACATTGCCGGCATCGAGAGCGCCTACAGGGGCACGCAGGGATCGAGTGTGATGAAGCTGTTCGACATGACGATCGCCGCGACCGGCTTGAACGAGGCGGCGGCCGCGGCAGCAAACCTCGACTACGACGTGGTGCACACTTATCCGGCCTCCCACGCCGGCTACTACCCGGGCGCGACCGGCATGCACATCAAGGCGCTGTTCGACAAGGCGACCGGGCGCATCCTGGGCGCGCAGCTGGCGGGCTTCGAGGGCGTGGACAAGCGCGCGGACGTGCTGGCCACCGCCATCCGCGCGGGGATGCGGGCCTACGACCTGGCCGAGCTCGAGCTGTGCTACGCGCCTCCGTTCTCCTCGGCCAAGGACCCGGTCAATATGGTGGGCTTCGTGATCGAGAACCTGTTGACCGACAAGCTGCGCCAGTTCCATTGGCACGACGTGGCCGGCGTGCTCGAGGACCCGAACGCCGTGCTGCTCGACGTGCGCACCGACTACGAGTACGACGCGGGCCACATCGGCGGCGCGCTGCACATCCCGCTCGACGATTTGCGCGAGCGGCTGGGTGAACTCGACCGCGGCAAGACCGTCTACGTCTACTGCCAGAGCGGGCTGCGCAGCTACGCGGCCTGCCGCATCCTTACCCAGCGCGACTTTCGCTGCCTCAACCTGTCGGGCGGCTACGCGCTGTACGAGGTGATGAAATTAAACGGATCGCTTGAGCGCGAAGCCCCGCTGCCCTGCGGCGCAAAGAAGCAATCGTAAAGGATGAAGGTTGAAATCCTCGGCAACAGGCCTTATACTACGGTATGGGGCCTGATTTTTTGCGCATGGGGGCGGGAAGATGGACAGGATACCGGCGACGCTTGCCGAGGTGTTCCCGTGCTGGGATCAGTTGGACGACGAGGCGCGGGGCGAGCTCGGCGCCCGGGTGTATTCGCGCTCATTTTGCAGGGGGCAGGTGCTGCACCAGGGCGCGGGCGACTGCGCCGGGCTGTTCCTGGTCAAGCGCGGACAGCTGCGCGTCTACATCCTGTCGGAGGGGGGCAAGGAGGTCACGCTGTACCGGCTGTTCGCCTGGGACATCTGCCTGTTCTCCGCCTCCTGCATCATGAAGAACATCAGCTTCGAGCTGCACGTCGAGGCCGAGAAGGACGCCGAAGTGTTCATCGTGCCCGCCGAGCTGTTCGAGCGGCTGGCGAAGCGCTCGCTGCCGCTGGCCGACTACCAGGCCCAACTGATGGCCGCCCGCTTTTCCGACGTGATGTGGGTGATGGAGCAGATCCTGTTCGTGAGCCTCGACAGCCGGCTGGCCGGGTTCCTGCTCGAGCAGTCGGCCATCGAGCGCAGCGACGAAATCAATATCACGCACGAGGAAATCGCGCGCCACCTGGGCAGCGCGCGGGAAGTGGTCACCAAGATGCTCCATTACCTGGCGGGCGAAGGCATGGTGCGCCTTCAGCGGGGACGGGTGACGCTGGTTGACCGGGCGAAACTCGAGGCGCTCGCGCCGCGATAACAGCGGCCTGTCCCCATTCCCCTCCTTAGGAGGGGTGTCCCGCAGGGGGGGGTGGCGGCCTGTGTACAGAACCCGATGAAGCCCGGTCGGGCGGACTTGTCCCTGCCTCCCTCTGGCGAGGGAGCCGGAAAGCACCGCGCCCGCGTCTTCTACTTTTCCTCTACCCCGCCGCTCACTTTTTTCAGCACCATCGCCGTGCGGCAGGGCGTGTACACGTAAAAACCTATACCCTCGCCCGGATGGGGCTCGGCCCGGTAGATCGTCCGCCGGTCGATGCGGCCCTGGCCGCCGAACTCGGGCGCGTCGCTGTCGAACACCACTTCGTATTCGCCCTCGCCCGGCGTGTGCGCGGGCAGGAAAAACTTCTCGCGCGACTGGGTCGGGTGGAAGTTGAACAGGTACAATAGCCCGCCCTTCGAAAAGGCCAGCAGCTTGCCCGGCTGGTCGATCCACAGGTTCGTCAGGTCGCGCTTGACCATCACGCGGTACTTGCGCGCGAATCTGAGCATCGCCGCGTCGAACAGCAGCAACCATTGGTATTTCAAAGAGCCGTCGTCGGCGAGCGACCACTGCCGCCGGGCGTATTTGAACGACCAGCCGTTGCCCTCGCGCGGGAAGTCGATCCACTCGGGGTGGCCGAACTCGTTGCCCATGAAGTTCAGATAGGCCTCCGAAGCCAGCGTCAGCGTGACAAACCGGATCAGCTTGTGCAGCGCCACCGCGCGGTCGATAATCAGCGAGGGCCTTTGTTTGTCCATGGCCTCGTACATTTCCTTGTCGGCCAGCTGGAAGATCAGCGTCTTGTCGCCCACCAGCGCCTGGTCGTGCGACTCCGCGTAGCCCACGCTCATCTCCTGAGGGCGGCGGGTGGTCAGTTCGAACCACATCTTGTGCATGTCCCACTGCTCGTCGCTGAGCTTAAGCGTCTTGACCCAGTAATCGGGCACGCCCATCGCCAGCCGGTAGTCGAACCCGATCCCCCCGGCCCGAAGCGGCAGGCACATGCCCGGCATGCCGCTCATGTCCTCGGCGACGGTCACCGCGAAGGCGTTGTTCTCGTGGATCAGCTCGTTGGCCAGCTGCAAATAGGTGACCGCCTCCACGTCGGTGTTCATGGAGAAGTACTTGTCGTACTGGCCGAACGCCTCGCCCAGCCCGTGGTCGTGGTACAGCATCGAGGTCACACCATCGAAGCGGAAGCCGTCGAAGTGGTACTCGTCCTGCCAGAACTTGACGTTGGACAACAGGAAGTGGATCACCTCGTGCTTGCCGTAGTTGAACAGCTTCGAACCCCATGCCGGGTGCACGCCGCGTTCGCCCGTGCGGAAGAACTGGTCGTCGGTTCCGTCGAAGCGGTTGAGTCCCTCGGCCACGTTCATCGCCGCGTGCGAGTGCACGAGGTCGAGCAGCACCAGCATGTCCATCCCGTGCGCTGTGTTGATGAGCTCCTTGAGGTCCTCTGGCTCGCCGTACCAGCTGGACGCCGCGAAGAAGTTGGTCACCTGGTAGCCGAACGAGGCATAGTAGGGATGCTCCTGGATCGCCATCAGCTGCACGGTGTTGTAGCCGGCGGCCTTGATGCGGGGCAGCACATGCTCGGTGAATTCTTTGTAGGTGCCCACCCGCTCGGCCTCCTGCGCCATGCCGACGTGGGCCTCGTAGATGTACAGCGGGCTGATCTTGCGCTTGGCGTAGCCGCCGTCGGTCCACTTGAACGGCTTCTTCGGGGCCCATATTTGACCCGAGAAGCTGTGGTCGCGTTTGTCCTGCACGACGCGCCGGATGTAGGTCGGGATGTGGTCGACACCCCGGCCGCCCTTCACGACGTGCACCTTGACGCGCTGGCCGTGCTCCAGCGCGTCCTTGCCCTTGAGCTCGATCTCCCACACGCCGCCCGGAAGCTTTGCCATCGGATGGCTTGCGCGGTTCCAGCCGTTGAACTCGCCGATCAGGAACAAAGCGTCCGCGCCGGGCGCCCACTCGCGGTATACCCAGCCGTCTTCGGTACGGTGAAAGCCGTAATACAGATGGCCGTTGGCCATCGAAACCAGATCCATTCGCCCGCCGAGCAGCGTCTTGCGAATTTTCGTATAGTGCTGCATCCTGAGGTCGATGTCCTGCCTGTACGGCTTAAGAAACGGGTCGATCGCCATGATCTTGTAGGGCTTTTGCCTGGCATCCTTCCTCATCGCCGCCACTCCTCCCCCATATATGGCTTTATTATAAGGGTAAACGTGGATTTACGCAATTCCTATTTGGATAAATATGGACAAAGTGCGCCCCCGCATGGTACAATGTCGCATACAGAAGATGGGGGGGATGCCTATGCGCCTGACGGCCTGGTTTTCGCACTCGGCGTCGCAGTTCAAATCGACCAAGGCGCTCGCTCGCGCGGCGCTGCTGCTGGCGGCGCAGGTGGCGCTCAACGCATCCTTGGGCGTATACCTGACGCCCGACAATCGCCTGACCTTCGGCCACCTGGCGCTGGCGGCGACGGCCGCGCTGTACGGGCCGGTGCCCGCCATGGCAAACGGCGTGCTCGCCGACTTTCTGGGCTGGCTGATAAAGCCCACCGGGGGCTACTTCCCCGGCTTCGCGCTGTCGGCGCTGCTGGCGGGGTTGATCTACGCGGCCGGGTTCTACCGCCGTCGGCCGGGCATCCTTCGGATCGTGATTACGCGCGCGGCGGTGGTCGTGGGCGTCAACATGCTGCTCAACTCGCTGTGGATCAAGCTGGTCTACGGCCGCGCCTTCTTTTCTCTGCCGCGCATTGTCAAAAGCGCGGTGCAGTTTCCCGTTGATGTCTTGCTGCTGTATCTGATGTTTGCGGCGTTGAAGCGCATCCCACGCGCGCTAGATCCCGCGGAGGACATAACAGAATGAACGACGTTATCCTGGTCACAGGCGCCGCCGGCTTTATCGGCTACCACCTGTGCGCGCGGCTGCTCGCGGACGGGCGGCGCGTGGTGGGTCTCGACAACCTGAACAGCTACTACCCGGTGGCGCTGAAAATGGACCGGCTGGCGAACCTCACGGGGCAAGCCGGGTTCAGCTTCGTGCGCGCCGACCTCGCCGACGCCGAGGCGGTGCTCGATGTGTTTAAAGCGCACAGGCCGAAGATCGTGGTGAACCTGGCCGCGCAGGCCGGCGTGCGCTACTCGATCGACCACCCGCACGCCTATCTCGATTCCAACGTGACCGGCTTTCTGAATGTGCTCGAGGCCTGCCGCCATTTCCCGGTCGATCACCTGCTGTTCGCGTCCAGTTCCTCGGTGTACGGCAACTCAAGCGCCGCCCCGTTCTCGGTCGATGAGCGTTGCGAAAAACCGGTCAGCCTGTACGCCGCCACCAAGCGCGCGGGCGAACTGATGGGCTACACCTACAGCCATCTGTACGGCATACCGATGACGGGCCTTCGGTTCTTCACCGTCTACGGCCCGTTCGGCCGACCGGATATGGCCTACTACAGCTTTACGCGCAAGATGCTTTCGGGCGAACCGATCGAGGTATTCAACAACGGCGACCTGCAGCGCGACTTCACCTATGTGGACGACATCGTGGAGGGGCTCGTCCGGGTGCTGCCAAGTCCCCCGCCGCCCGATTTGGGCGGCGCGCGCCACCGGCTGTACAACATCGGCAACAACCGCCCGGAAAAGCTCATGCGCTTCATCGAGGTGTTGGAACAGTGCCTTGGCGTGACCGCCGACGTGATCTACCGGCCGATGCAGCCGGGCGACGTCTACCAAACCTCGGCCGACATCGCCCCGCTGGCGCGCGACTTCGGCTTCGCGCCCTCCACCCGCATCGAGGACGGCCTCAAACGCTTCACCGACTGGTACCGCGCGTACCACAAGGTTTAATGCATCCCAACGCAAAGCCGCCGGATATCCGGCGGCTTTGCGTTGCGATGGGCATCAAATTCCCTCGGTTACTTAATCAGCGAGCTCGCCACGAACAGCCCCGCGGCCAGCGTCGACACCAGCGAAACCACGGTGATCTGCGTGTTGATCGACGGTCCTGCCGTGTCCTTGAACGGGTCGCCCACGGTGTCGCCGATGACGGCCGCCTTGTGGGCGTCGCTGCCCTTGCCGCCGAAGTTGCCGGACTCGATGAACTTCTTGGCGTTGTCCCACAGGCCGCCCGCGTTGCTCATCAGCGTCGCCAGCATCAGGCCCACCACGATGTTGCCGGTCAGATAGCCGCCGATGGCCTCCACGCCGCCGATGAAGCCCACGACCAGCGTCGCCAGGATGGCCACGAGGCCGGCCGGGATCAGTTCGCGGATTGCGCCCATGGTGGCGATGTCGATGCACTTGCCGTAGTCGGGCGAGGTCTTGCCCTCGCGCAAGCCGGGGATCGAATTAAACTGGCGATGGATTTCCTTGACCATCAGCTGCGCGTTGCGATCGACGCCCAGCATCAGCATGGCCGAGAACACCGCCGGGATGGCCGCGCCCACCAGCGCGCCGAAGAACACCAGCGGGTTCATCAGGTTGAACGACACCACCGCGCCGAGGCCTTCGGCGGTATCCTTGAAGGCGGCCAGCAGCGCGATGACGGTCAGGCCCGCCGCGCCGATGGCAAAGCCCTTGGTGATGGCCTTCGCGGTGTTGCCCGCGGCGTCCAGCTTGTCGGTGATCTCGAGCACATCGTCACCCAGCGAGCACATCTCGGCCACGCCGCGCGCGTTGTCCACGATCGGGCCGTAGGCGTCGCTCGCGATAATCATGCCCACGATCGACAGCATGCCGATCGAGGCCATCGCGATGCCGAACACACCGTAGCCCGCGCCCAACGGCTCGCACAGCTTGTAGGCCACGAGCGCGCTCAGGCCGATGCCGGTGATCGAGGGCAGGATGCTGACCAGGCCGTAGGAGAAACCGGTGAGGATGGTGAACGCCGGGCCGTTCTGGCATGCCTCGGCCACCTTGGCCACCGGCTTTTTGTCGTCGCCGGTGAAGAACTCGCTGGTCAGGCCGATGACCACGCCGGCCACCATGCCGAAGATGGTCGCGCCCCAGACCTGAATCGGGAATTTGAGAATCAGGCTGGCCACGAGCGTCAGCGCCGCGAACACGCCGCAGGTCAAATACGTGCCGCCGTTGAGCGCCCGGCTGGGGTTCCCGCCTTCCTTGATGTTGGCCATCAAGACGCCCACGATCGAGGACAGGAGGCCCAAGGCGCTGAAGCAGAAGATGATGTCGACCTTGCCCAGGCCCGCCGCCAGCACGATAGCCGCCGCGACCGAGGCCACGTTGGAGTCGAACAGGTCGGCGCCCATGCCCGCCACGTCGCCCACGTTGTCGCCCACATTGTCGGCGATGACGGCCGGATTGCGCGGGTCATCCTCGGGGATGCCCAGCTCCACCTTGCCGGTCAGGTCGGCCGCGATGTCGGCGGTCTTGGTGAAGATGCCGCCGCCCGCCTTGGCAAACAGCGCCAGCGAGCTCGCGCCGAAGCTGAACGCCATGATGACCTGATCGCTGCCGGTGGCGAGGTACAGGACCGCCGCGCCCAGCAGCGACGTGGACACCACGGCCATGCCCATGACCGCGCCGCCGCGGAAGCCGGCCATGAACGAGGGAGCCAGTCCCTTACGCGCTTGCGAAGCCGAGCGCACGTTGGCGATCGTGGCGATGCTGATGCCCACGATGCCCGCCAGGCCCGACAGCAGCGAGCCGAACAGATAACTGAGCACCATCGTCACATTGGCCCCGATGTCCCCGCCCTTCCAAACCGGATTCGGGAATAACAGCAGGATGACGACCGACACCGCGCCGCAGAACAGGCCCAGTATCTTGTACTCGCGCTTCATGAAGGTGAACGCGCCGTCGCGGATCAACTTGGCGATCCGGTCCAGCCCGTTGCCCGCCATGGGCAGGTCCTTGACCCAACGATAGAAGTAAGCCGCGACGCCCAGCGCCGCAAAAGCGACCACGATGGAAACAATTGCCCAGATCTTAGCCCCGTCCATAGAAATTTGCGCCTCCTCTAAATCTCTCGGCTCCGCAAATTTGCCCATCATAATCTATTGTATAACTTATGTGGCAAATTGTCCATCAAAACGTTCGACAAGATCGTGTGAAGAAACGCGAAGAAATGTCGAGAACTGTCAATAAGTACGCGGCGCTTTCAATCCTTATATGCATGTGTTATACTGGGAGGGCATGAGAGGAGTAGAGATTATGCGCAAGACCAAGATCATCTGTACCATCGGCCCCGCCTCCAACAACCCCGGCACGCTGCGCGCCATGATTCAGTCGGGTATGGACGCGGCCCGGTTCAATTTCTCCCACGGCACGCACGAGAGCAAGCTCGAGGACTTCCGTACGCTGGTGTCGGTGCGCAACGAACTAAAAAAGCACATCCCCGCGATTCTCGACACGAAGGGCCCGGAAATCCGGCTGGGCCTGTTTGACGGCGGGCGCACGGAACTGACCGACGGCCAGTCGTTTACCCTGACGAGCGAGGACGTGCTGGGCACGAAGAGCCGCGCCTCGGTCAGCTACAAGGATCTGCCCCGCGACCTTGCGCCCGGCGCGCGCATCTTGCTCGACGACGGGCTGATCGAGCTCGGCGTGGATGCCGTTGAGGGCAGCGAGATCCGCTGCACGGTGCTCGCGGGCGGCCCGATCTCCGACCGCAAGGGCGTGAACCTGCCCGATACGCGCTTCAGCATGCCCTACATCAGCGAGCGCGACCATGAGGACATCCTGCTGGGCATCAGAAGCGGGTTCGACATCATCGCGGCCTCGTTTGTGCGCTCCCGGGAAGACGTGTTGGCCGTCCGCAAAATCCTCAACGAAAACGGCGGCAAGCACATGCGCATCATGAGCAAGATCGAGAACGCCGAGGGCGTGAAGAACCTCGAGGAGATCATCGAGGTGTCCGACATGCTGATGGTGGCGCGCGGCGACATGGGCGTCGAGATCCCGCTCGAAGAACTGCCCTCGATCCAGAAGCGGATGATCCAGTTGGGCACTGGCGCGGGGCTGCCGGTGGTGACCGCCACCCAGATGCTCGACAGCATGATTAACCACCCGCGCCCGACCCGCGCCGAGACCACCGACGTCGCCAACGCCATCTACGACGGCACTAGCTGCATCATGCTGTCGGGCGAGACCGCGAACGGCAAGTACCCGGTCGAGGCCGTTGCGATCATGGCCCGCATCGCCGAGCGCACCGAGCGCGACATCAACTACCCCAAGCGCTTCTTCGAGCGCTCGCTGCGCGAACACGCGCACGGCGTCACCGACGCCATCTCCCACGCCACCTGCTTGACGGCCTACAATTTGAACGCGGCCGCCATCATCACCGTCACGCTCTACGGCACAACCGCGCGGATGATCAGCCGCTTCAGGCCCGACATCCCGATCATCGGCTGTACCCCGGACGCCTGCACGCTGCGCCAGCTGTCGATGTCCTGGGGCGTCACGCCGTTGATCGTGGGCGAGGAGCATGTGACCGACGTGCTGATCGAGCACGCCGTGGACGCGGCGATACAGGCCAACCTAATCAAGGCGGGCGACACCGTGGTAATCACCGCGGGCGTGCCGCTCGGCAAGTCGGGGACGACCAACCTGATCCGCGTGTACAACGGACCGGAAAACTAATGGTATAATTTTATCGATATGGGGACGCAATGGATGGCGGGGCCGCATGCCCCGCCCATGTGGGATCGGTCTACGGCAATTCTATCGGATATACGTCCTCGTTTTGCACCTGCCCGATCAGGTGGATCAGCAACTCCTCCCGCGTGGGCACCTCGCCCACACATGGCACGCCCTGCTGTGCCTCGACGACGCAGTCCGGCGCGTCGTGCGCAGTATAGGCCGTCCAGATGGCCTCGTCCATCTCTTCCTTCACCTTCTCGACCGTAGCGCCGCAGCGCCGGGCCACCTCTTGATACAGCATATCCCAGTCCATGACTTTTCCTCCTGGCGGCTGCGTATTAAGAAATTCCAATATACGCCATATAATCAGTCATATTCAATCACATATTATATACCATGGTTCGCGTTGTGAAAAGCGTTTTCAATTGTTCGCCATGTTGAATTTTGGGATAACTGTGTGCTATAATGTTTGCATATTGACACCAACGGGAGGTTCCCCCGATGCAACACGATACAGCCCGGCGACACCCGGGCCTCTCCCCCAGCCTCGCCGGGCTTGCGGCGCTGATCGCCTGCGCGCTGCTGCTGCCGCTCATGGGCATGGCCGAACCCCTTCCCTCTCCCACGCCCAATGTCAATGGCGAAATGACCTTTAGCATCAGCGCCGTAGGCGACTGCACGCTGGGCGGCGATCCGCGCAAGGGCAGCAAGGCCGCCTTCGACCGCGCGTTCGAACGGCTAAGCGGGGATTATGCGTATTATTTCCGGGAGGTAGCGGAGCTATTCGCCGAGGACGATCTGACCATCGCGAACCTCGAAGGCGCGCTGACGCAGCGCAAGAAATTCCGCAAGGGTGAAATCTTCGTGTTCCGGGGCGACCCGGAATACGCCAAGATTTTAAGCGCGGGCGGCATCGACGCCGTGACCCTCGCCAACAACCACGCGATCGATTTCCTCGAGGGCGGCTTGCGGGACACCCGCGAGGCGCTGGATTCTGAAGGCATCGCCCACTTCGGCTTTGACGACACCGCGATCGTCGAGGTCAAGGGCGTCAAGATCGGGCTGTGCGGCTTCACCACCTGGCGCTCCGATTTCAAGCAGATCGAGCGGGTTGTCGGGGACCTTGCGGCGTCCTGCGACCTGGTGATCGCCTCGTTCCATTGGGGCGAGGAAAACGTGGGTAAGGCCACCAAGCGCCAGGTCAAGCTGGGCCGCTTTGCAATCGACGCGGGCGCCGATCTGGTGCTGGGCCATCATCCGCACGTGGTCGGCGGCATCGAGACCTACAAGGGCAAGCGCATCGTGTACAGCCTGGCCAATTTCTGCTTCGGCGGAAACCGCCGGCTGCGCGACCGCGACAGCTTCGTCTACCGCCAGCGCTATCGGGTCGCAGGTGGCGAGGTGACCGACGACGGCTACGAAATCATCCCCTGTCTGACGGCGACCGGCAAGGAGGGCAACAACTATCAGCCCGCGCCCGCCACCGGCAAGGACGCCGAGCGTATCTTGAAGCGCATCAAGAAGTTATCGCCCAAATAGGGGGCTGTGGGCATAACCCGAACCGGGCGGTCGCGCCCACAGCCCCTACAGCGTGGGCGCGGCGTACAGCCGTGCCTTTTGCCCGTCGTCGCCCGTTACCATCGTCGAAAAATCCCAGCCACACCTTTCATAAAAACCTACGTGGTCGGTAATCAGGTACAGCTTTTCCACGCCTTGCCCTCCCAGGTCCACCCGCGCGAAATCCAGAATGTAGCGCGCCACGCCCCGGCTGCGGTACTCCTGCTCGACGAACAGCGCGCACAGGTTCGGGGCCAGGTCCTTCCGGTCGTGGAAGTCGTTGTCGATCACGCCCGCGCCCGCGATGATGCGCCGGCCCTCGCTCAGCACCAGGTACCACTGCGGAACCGGCGCGCGCTGCCTCAGGCAGTCCTCCATGCTCTCGCGATAGGTTGCCTCGGGGATGCCCCATTTTTCGTGAAACCACCGGGCCGCCAGCGGCAGCAGCGCAGGGCAATGCCTGAGCGGCTTCAAGTGGATGTGCTCGTCCGTCATCATCGATCCGCCTCTCCTTTGTGTAGCGGTTTGACTGCCACTACATCGCGTTCAGCGCGCTGATCGCCGCGTCGGCGATTAACCGGTGCCCGAGGCCATTGGGATGAATGCCGTCCGCGCACAGCACGTCCTCGCCCCGCACCAGCTCCAGAAACCGGTCGCGCACGGGCAGAACGGCGACGCGCAGCTGCGCCGCGGTGCGTTGAACCAGCGAGGAGTAGTACTCCTGCCAGCGGTAGATGCGCTCGGGAACGCCCAGAAAATCCAGGATGTGCTCCTTCGACAGGCCGTTGCGTGTGATCCACGCAAAGTAGCGGTGAGGGTCGAGCGGCGGCAGCGTGCACAAAACCGGCGTGCCGCCGCGCGCGCGCACCAGCTCTACGATGCCGGTGAGCGCCTCGACAAACGCGGCGGCGGGCGTATGCGGCTGGTGCGTGCGGCCGGGCGCTTCGGCCACCGCCGCCCAATCAAAATCGCAGTCGTTGCCGCCGTACTCGATCAGCACCAGCGAGCCGGTCAGCGGCGTCTCGTCGCCGGAGAGCACCTTCAGCCCCTCGGGCGCGGTGCGCCCCATCTGCGAACGGTTGACAATGGGCAACTGAACCTCGCGCGCCACGAGGTTGGGCGCGTTTTCCTTCAAAAGCGCATAGCGTCCGCGCGCTTCATCGTAGATCACGCCCTTCATCACCGAGTCGCCCCAGACCTGTACCGCCTTTAAACACATTCGCCTCACCGCCTCATCTGGTTTCTAAAACTATATTACACGATCTTCGGAGGAATGTCAAGTGCCTTGTCATACCTCGCTTGACATTTTGGGATAATATGCGTACAATGTGAAAGGCTTATTCGCAGGAGAAACGGGGTGCGGACATGGACATGAAGCGGGATGAGTCGGTCGCGCGGCTATGCGAGGCGCTCAGGGGCTACCAGCCCATGAAGTGGAGCGGTATGCCCGATCTCGAGCTGTACATGGATCAGGTCATCACCTATTTGAAGCGGCAGCTGTCGCTGTTTCAGGACGCCAGCGGGTTAAGTCTCGTGACGCCGTCGATCATCAACAACTACGTCAAGGACTCAATCGTGCCCAGGCCCGTCAACAAGCGCTACGCGCGCGAGCAGCTGTCGGCGCTCACGATGGCCTGCATTTTGAAGCGCGTGCTGCCGATGCAGCGCGTGGGGCAGCTGATCGTGCCGGGCGACGTATCGGCCGAGGCGCGCTACGAGGCCTTTTGCGAGAATTTGACCGCCGTGCTCGAGGCCGAGGCCGCGCGCCTGAGCGAGCTTGGGCAGGAAAGCCTCGAGGAACTGGCGATGGAGTATGCGCTGCGCGCCAGCGCCGACTGCCTGATCGCCGACCGGCTGCTGGCGATGCTTGGCGACCGGACGGAGGAAGCCGCGCCGGGCGCGGCTGACCGGCGCGGCCGCAAACGATAAGATAAAGACGGGCGGAGGGATCACCATGCAAGTGCAAGAACCGGCGCGTAAGAAGCGCATTTTTTCCGGCATCCAGCCCACGGGTACGCTGACTCTCGGCAACTATATCGGCGCGCTGCGCAATTTCAAGCTGCTGGAAGACGAGTACGACTGCGTGTATTCGATCGTCGATCTGCACGCGCTGACCGTTAAGCGCGAGCCCGCCGAACTGCGCAAGGCCTGTCTCAAGGTGCTCAGCCTGTATCTGGCGGTGGGGCTCGACCCGGACAAGAGCCTTATGTTCTTTCAGTCGCATGTACACGAGCACGCGGAGCTCGCCTGGGTGCTCAACTGCATCACCTACATGGGCGAGCTTATGCGCATGACCCAGTTCAAGGACAAGTCGCAAAAGAACGAGGACAACATCAACGTCGGGCTGTTCGCCTACCCCTCGCTGATGGCGGCCGACATCCTGCTTTACCAGACCGACCTGGTGCCGGTGGGCGCGGACCAAAAACAGCACCTCGAGCTGTCGCGCGACATCGCCGAGCGGTTCAACAGGCGCTTCGGTGACACTTTTGTCGTGCCCGACGGCTACATCCCCAAGGTCGGCGGGCGGGTGATGAGCCTGGCCGAACCCACGCGCAAGATGAGCAAGTCCGACCCCGAGGACACCTACATCGCCATGCTGGACGAGCCCGCCGTGATCCGCAGGAAGCTCCGGCGCGCGGTGACCGACTCCGAAGCGCAAGTGTGTTACGACCCCGAAAACAAGCCGGGCGTCAGCAACCTGATGGACATCCTGGCGACGCTTTCAGGCCGTGGCCACGGCGAGATCGAGCGCGACTTTGAGGGCCTGGGCTATGGTGCTTTCAAGGATACGGTCGCCGACGCGGTGATCGCGGAGCTTGAACCCATTCAGCGGCGCTTTGCCGAAATCAGCGCTGATACGCCCTATCTCGAGCGGGTGATGAACGCTTCGGCCGAACGCGCCGGCGCGATCGCCCGGCGCACCATGTCGAAAGTGCGCCGCAAGGTGGGGCTGGCCTCGTTAAAGTTGTAACTTTTTACAAAAACATCGATCTATTTTACGCATTCCTCGCGCTTTGCGCTTGTCAATATCACCCGATTCGGGTAGAATATGATGGAAATCAAAATAGGAGGCAAGCTATATGATTAAGATTGGCATCAACGGTTTTGGCCGCATCGGCCGCTTGGCGTTTCGCGCCAGCCTCGACCACAAGAACGTGGAAGTGGTCGGCATCAACGACCTGATCTCCCCCGAATACATGGCGTATATGCTCAAGTACGACACCGTGCACGGCCGCTTCAAGGGCACCGTGGAAACCACCGACCATTCGATCATCGTCAACGGCCATGAGATCCCGGTGTTCTCTGAGAAGAACCCCGCCGATTTGCCGTGGGCCAAGGTGGGCGCGGAATACGTCATCGAGTCGACCGGCTTGTTCCTGTCCAAGGACAAGGCGCAGGGCCACATCGACGCGGGCGCGAAGCATGTCGTGATGTCCGCCCCCTCGAAGGACGACACCCCGATGTTCGTCATGGGCGTCAACAACGCCAAATACGATTCCTCCATGACCTTTGTGTCCAACGCCTCCTGCACCACCAACTGCCTGGCCCCGATCGCGAAGGTGCTCAACGACAAGTGGGGCATCGCCGACGGTCTGATGACCACGGTCCACGCCACCACCGCCACCCAGAAGACGGTCGACGGCCCGTCCGCGAAGGACTGGCGCGGCGGCCGCGGCGCGGCGTTCAACATCATCCCCTCCTCGACCGGCGCGGCCAAGGCCGTGGGCAAGGTCATCCCCGAGCTCAACGGCAAGCTGACCGGCATGGCGTTCCGCGTACCCACCGCCGACGTGTCGGTGGTCGATCTGACCGTCAACCTCAAGAAGCCCGCCAAGTACGCCGAGATCTGCGCCGCCATGAAGGCCGCCAGCGAGGGCGAGCTCAAGGGCATCCTGGGCTACACCGAGGACGAAGTGGTCTCCTCCGACTTCATCACCGATCCGCGCACCTCGATCTTCGACGCCAAGGCCGGCATCGCGCTGACCGACACCTTCGTCAAGGTCGTGTCCTGGTACGACAACGAATGGGGCTACTCCAACAAGATCATCGACCTGGTCGAGTACATGCACAGCGTCGATCACAAGTAAAGTCTTCGCACAACCGCCGTGTGGGTTGCCCACACGGCGGTATTTATTCGGCAAAGGCGCTGCCCGTCATCGGGCGGCGCCTTTGCTGTCGGCGGTTCGGGAACGGCGTCCCCTCCCCTATGCTTAGTAGTTCGTCAGATTGTAAATCTCGATGGCGTCGTTGGCCTTGGTGACCAGTTCCTCTACGCCCTGCTCGGCGGTGAGCTCGCCGAGGAAGACCTTTTCCGTGGTCTCTTCGACGTACTGGCGCACCTCGGGGAACACGCTCAGCATCGAGCCGACGTATTCCGGCCCGGACGCGTGGAGCTGATCGAGCGCGGTCTGGAACTGCGGGAACTGCGCGATGTTGTTCTTGAACGTGTCGGTCTCATGCGCGCCCATGTTGATCGGGAAGTAGCCGGTCGCGGCGTTCCAGAGCGCCTGCTCGTCGGCGGAGACCATGTACTTGATGAATTCCCAGGTCGCGGCCTTTGTGGCTTCGTCTCCCCTTTCGAGCATCCAGAGGCAGCCGCCGCCGGTGGAAACGCCGCCCTTGTCGGCCGCGTTGACGTAGGGGAAGTACGCGGTGCCCACTTCAAAGGCGTCGCCCACATTGGCCAGCACGCCCGCGAGGTTGGCGGTGGAAGCGAGGAAGATGGCCGTCGTGTCGGCGACGAACGCCGCGCGGGCCTGAGCGGTGCCGCCACGCTCGATGTAGGTGGTCTCCTTGGTGGCGGCGAGCCTCTCCCACATCTTGAAGATGTCGAGCGCCGCGCCGTTTTCGCCGAACATGACCTTGGTGGCGTAGGCCTGGCGGCCGTTGCCGTTATCGACGTACTCGCGGCCCATCTTGCCGATCCACTGCTCGAAGAACCAGCCGTAGTTGCTGAACATGAAGCCGTAGCGCTTGACCGTGCCGTCCTCATTGTAGGTCGTCAGCTTCGGCGCGATCTCAAGGATCCCCTCGACCGTGGTCGGGATCTCGGTGATGCCGGCCTCGTCAAACGCGGTCTTGTTGTAGTACATGAGCGGCGTGGAGCAGTTGAACGGCATGGCGTTGATCTTGCCCTCCACCGTGTAGTAGGCCAGCAGGTTCGGCTCGATGACCGAAGTATCCCAACCTTCGGCGTCGATGAACTGCTGCAGCGGAACGATCCAGCCGCTGTCCATCAAAAAGCGCGAGCCGATTTCGTAGGTCTGCACCACGTCGCAGGGCAGTTCGCCCATGCCCGCCGCCTTCAGCTTGTTGATGGCGTCGTCGTATTCGCCCTGGTACTGCGCGTCCACGAAGATCTTGTCCTGCGAGGCGTTGAACCGGTCAACCATTTTGACGATGTTCTCGGCGTTGGTCCCGGCCAGGGAATACCAGAATACGATCTGCGTCTTGCCTTCCGCGGCCATTGCGGAGGCGGTCAGGGAGAGTACCATCAGAAGGGTGAGCACCAGGGACAGAAGCTTCTTCATGTGCGATGGCTCCTTTCAAAGTGAAAATGGTGTATAGCGACGCCTGACGGCGTTACGCACCGGAGAAATGCTAGCCCTTGACCGCGCCGGCCATCAGGCCGTTAATCAGCTGCTTTTGCATGAACACGAAGATCGACAGCGACGGGATAATCACGACCACCACGCCGGCCATCATCAGGCCCAATTGCTCGGAATCGATGTCGTAGAGCTGGGAGATGCCGATCTGCACCGTGCGCACCCGGTCGGAATCGGTCACCAGCAGCGGCCAGAAGTACTGGTTCCAGGTATTCAGGAACACATACGCGCCCAGAGCCCCCAGCGCGGGCCGCGCCAGCGGGATCACGATGGTGAGCAGGAAGCGCCAGTTGTTGCAGCCGTCGAGCTTCGCGGCCTCGTGCAACTCCTTGGCGAAGGTGAGGTAGTTCTGGCGAAGCAGAAACACGCCCATCGCCGAGCAGATGTAGGGCACGATCAGCACCCTGTAGGTGTCGCGCCATCCCCAGGCGGAGACGGTCAGGTAGTTGGCGACGATCGTCGCCTCCCAGGGCACCATCATCGTGGCCAGGATGCACAGGAACAAAAAGTTCTTGCCGCGGAACTCCAGAAACGAAAACGCGAAGGCCGCCATCGAGCAAGTCGCCATCTGCCCGACCGTGACGGCGATGGACACGATGAACGAGTTGAGGATGTGGCGCGAGATGGCCGTCTTGGTGAAGACGTGGCTGTAGCTGACGAAGTCAACCTGCGAAGGGAAGAACCGGGTGTAGATTTCGCTCGAGGGCTTGACGCTCATCATCAGCGTGTATAGAAGCGGCATCATGATTACGACGACGAACGGGACGTTCAGGCATAGACGGCCGCAGCGCAGGAATAGCTCCTTCTGGCGGCGCGAAAGGTTCTGTACCATCAATAGTGCACACTCCTTTTTTCCATGCTGAACTGGATTAACGTGATGAGCAGGACGATGGCGAACAGGATGATCGAGCGCGCAGCCGCGGTGCCGAAGCGGAAGTTGCGGAAGGCGTCCAGGTAGATCGAGTAGACGATCACGTTCGTCGCCTCGTTCGGGCCGCCCTGCGTCAGCAGGCGGATCTGCGTAAAGGACTGGAACGCGCCGATGATGTTGACGATGATCTGAAAGAACAGCGTCGGAGACAGGCAGGGCAGCGTGATGCTCCACAGCCTGCGCCAGTAGCCCGCGCCGTCGATGGACGCGCTCTCATACAGCTCGTCGGGGATGTTGCGCAGCCCCGCGCCGATGAAGATAAAGTTGATGCCGCTCGTCAGCCATACGGTGAGCAGCGCCATGATCGGCAGCGCCCATATTGGGTCCGAGGTCCAGACGTTCTTCGTGCCCAGCACGGCGTTCAGCAGGCCGATCGAAGGATGCAAAATCATCCGGAACGCCATCGCCGCCGCCGCGGACGCGATCGCGATCGGCATCGCGTAGATCGCCGTGGCGAATGTCCTGCCGGGGAATTTGTTCACGGTCATCAGGCTGGTGGCCAAGCCGATGATGAGCCCGCCCAGGGACACCATGACGACGAACTGCATGGTCACCCAGAGGCTGTTGTGAAACGAGGCGCTGTATTTGCCAAACAGAATGTCTGCATAGTTTTTCAGGCCGTAGAACACCTTCGCCTGCCCGAGCTTGTCGGTCAGGAACATGCTCAGGTATATGGTTTTAAAGAACGGAAAGTACAGAAAAACGCCAAACACCAGCAAGGCGGGTAGCAAGAACAGGTAGGGCTCGATATGCTCGTAGAATGTCTTTTTCTTCCCTCTGCGGCGAACAACCTGCGCGCCCCCTGGTCTTGCTTGCTCCATCACAACCGGCTCCTTTGTGCGTTATTGAAAACATGTCCCACGCCCATTATACGCATACCTTTGTCACTTTGTCAACACAAAAGCGTCAAGTGAGCATCATTCTATTTTTCTCGATTGTGCATTCTTGATAAAGGTTCCCAAACCTCTGTTTCGATCAACCGACTGGATTAAAGTGCCGGAGCGCGCGCCTGAGGCCGGCGGCGTACGTGTGTTCGTCGACCGACTCGCCCGCGAGCAGCGGCAGACTCCGGATCACTTCACCTGCGACGATCACGTCGGCGCGCCCGACCACCTGACCGTCGCGCACCGGCGCGGTCAATCGCACTTCGGTCTCGATCACGAGCCGCGCCGCCTCGGCGACGCCCACCGGCGCGGTCAATGTGGCCGGGGCGATGACCGGGACCGACCACTTCATGCCGCCCTCAACCGGCAGGCGCTTTATCACTTGACCCATGGTGAGAAAGGTCTCGAAGCGGTAGTGCGCGAAGCCCCAGTCCATGAGTTGTGCCGCCGCTTCAAACCATTGGCCGCAGTTCAGCACTACGCCCAGAAGCTCCATACCGTCGCGCTCGGCTGAAAAGATCAGGCAGCGCCCGGCCTTGCCGGTGAAGCCGGTCTTGACGCCGGTCGCGCCTTCGTAGGTCCACAGGAGCTTATTCTTGTTGGTGAGCGCCCGTTCGTAGGGATTGCCCGACCAGGGTATGCGCGCCTCGCGCGTCCGGGCCAGCGCGCGAAAAGCGGGGTAGTCCATCGCTTCATTGGCGATCAGCGCCATGGCGCGCGCCGTGGCCACGTGGTTTTCGTCATCCAGCCCGTGCGGGTTGGCAAAGTGTGCCTGTACGCCCAACATCGCCGCTCGCTCGTTCATCAGCCGGACGAACGCTTCTTCGTCGCCGGCTACATGCTCGGCCAGCGCCACCGCCGCGTCGTTGCCCGAGCGCAGCATCAGCCCCAGGAGCAGCTGCTTGAGCGTCAGCCGCTCGCCAAGCCCCAGGTACAGCGAAGTGCCGCTCACGCCGCTGGCATTTCGACCCACGGTCACGATATCTGTCTGATCGCAGTGCTCGATCGCGAGCAACGCCGTCATTACCTTGGTGATCGAGGCGATCGGCAGCAGCTCGTCGGCGTTGTGCTCGCACAGTACGCGCCCGCTCGCGCGCTCAATCAAGATCATCGCGCGCGCCTCCACCTGGTCGGGCGCGAACGGAACGGCCTGCGCATCCTGCGCCAGCGCCGGGGCGCACAGCGACAGAAAAAGCAAAACGCATACAACAAAACGCATTGGCGCGCCTCCTTTGGGGATAAACTACCAATGCTTATGATTTTCCCGGATTGTCTATGCGCCGAGTCGGCTCTACCCATTCCCCCAAAGGAGGGGAATGGGTGAGGTCACCCTGTATGGCCGTTCATGTCGCGGCACACAGTTCCGTGAGCAGCTCCTTCAGGCGCGCCTTGGCCTCGTTCGACGCCGCCGCGCCCACGCAGCCGGGGCAGCCCGACGCGCAGGGGCAGTCCGACAGGCGCTCCAGCGCTTCGGTGAACAGCGTCATGTCCATCTCATAGATCCGGTCGGACAGGCCCAGACCGCCAGGCGTCGAGTCGCTCAGATAGAGCGTCGGCCGCTCGGTGAACGGGTCGCGCACATGGTAGGACACGTGAATGTCGGAAGGCGCGCACATCAGGTAGGCGGGCGCGAGATGGCGCATCAGATGCGCAAGGCCCACCATGGCGTCCTGGAGGCCGTCGCGCCCGTAGCGTTCGGCCAGAGCGTCGGGCAGCGTCCACCAGCAGGCGCTGGTGTGCATCTCGAGCTCCGGCAGCGTGACCGGCCCCCACCCCAGATTTTCGCCGGTGTCCAGCTTCATCTTCTTGAACAGCGTCACCATGCTGCTCAAGAGCACCTCGCCCCGGTGCTTGACCAATTGCCCGAGCGGCGCTTCCTCGGTGTCGTAGAGCACCTTGAGGCTGGTCGAAAGGTCGGCGTCGGTGTAATAGTCTACGTCCACCGCGCGCACGTAGGCCTTCTTGTTGTCGAAGTCCAGCCGTTCGACCTGGTACTGCCGCCCCTCGTGCAGGTAGATGGCCTGCTCATGCAGCAGCATCGGCACGGTGTATCGATCCATCTCGCCGATCACGCGATGCGCCTCGGGCCGCGTGATCTCGACGATCACGAAGTTCTCGTCGCTCGCCGAGCGCAAATTGATCCCGGCCTGCGGGAACTCCTCGGCCATCCAGTAGTAGCGCCCCTGAACCTTGCGCAGGATGTACTGCTCGGCCAGGTAAGTAAGCAACTCGCCGGTCGACGGGTTGAGCGCGAACAACTCGCCGTCGTCGAACGGCAGCTCGTAAGCCGCGCACTTCAGATGGTTGAGCAGGATGTACAGGTTATCGGGGTTGATGTAGGCGCGCTCGGGCGACGCGCCGAAGAAGAACTCCGGATGCGCGCACATGTATTGGTCGAGCGGGCCTGACGTAGCCACCACGATCAGCAGTGATTCCGCGCTCCGCCTTCCGGCGCGCCCGGCCTGCTGCCAGGTGCTGGCGATCGTGCCCGGGTAGCCGCACAGCACGCAGGCCTCGAGCTGGCCGATGTCGATGCCCAGTTCCAGCGCGTTGGTTGACACCACGCAGTCCACCTCGCCCGAGCGCAGCGCGCGCTCGATCTGCCGCCGGAGCGTGGGCAGATACCCGCCGCGGTAGCCGCGCACCCGGCCCGACTCCCCGAGCGGGTCGCGCACCGCGTCCTTAAGCCTGCGCACCAGCACCTCCACGGTCACCCGCGCGCGCGCGAACACGATCGTCTGGATGCCGTTTGCGATCAGGTCGCGCGTAAGTGACACCGCCTCGTTCGCCGCGCCCTTGCGGATGCCCAGCTGCCGGTTGACGACCGGCGGGTTATAGAACACCACATGCTTGACGCCCGCGGGCGCGCCGTTGTCGTCGATGAGCAACATGTCCCGCCCGGTCAGCCGCTCGGCCAGCTCCTTGGGGTTCTGGATCGTGGCCGAACAGCAGATGAACGTCGGCTGCGATCCGTAAAACGCGCAGATGCGCGAAAGCCTGCGCAGCACGCCCGCCAAATTCGAGCCGAACACACCGCGGTAGGCGTGCACCTCGTCGATCACGATGTACTTGAGGTTCTCGAACAGCTTCACCCACTTGGTGTGATGCGGCAGGATTCCGCTGTGCAGCATGTCGGGGTTGGTCACCACCACGTGCCCGGCCTGGCGGATCGCGGTGCGCGCCGGCGCAGGCGTGTCCCCGTCGTAGGTATAGGCCTTGATGTCCTCGCCCAGCGCCTCGATCACGGAATACAGCTCGGCCACCTGGTCGCTCGACAGCGCCTTGGTGGGGAATAGATACAGCGCCCGCGCGTCGGGATCGCTGAGGATGGCGCTCAAGACCGGCAAATTGTAGCACAGCGTCTTGCCCGACGCCGTGGGCGTCACCACCACGAGGTGCCGCCCCGCGTGCGCGGCGTCCACGGCATGGCGCTGGTGGCTGTAGAGTTGATGGATGCCCCGCGCGCGCAGCACTTCGACGACCCGCGCGTCCGCCCATTCCGGGAAATCCAAGAAATGCGCCGGCCGAGCGGGGATGTCCCGCCAGGCCGCCACGTTTTCCATGAAGCGCTCGTCGCGCCTGAGCTGTTCCACATATTGCGCAAGGTTCATGGCCGATCTCCGTCAAGCCGGTACTCCACCGCGCTGCCCGCCGCCAGCGAGCGCTTCACGTCGATCAGCCGCTGGTTGCGCGAGCCGCGAAAGCGCAGTTCCAGCGTGCGCTCATTCAGTTCAAACCGCCCGTCCACCACCACGTCGCAGACCTCGGCCAGCGCGCGCAAACCGCCCTGCGCCATCAGCTGATCCCAGGTGTAGCCGGTGTAGGCCCAAACGGTAAGCCCCAGCGCGCGCGCGCCCTCGGCCAGCGCGCGGCAGGGCGCGCATTGCTCGAACGGGTCGCCGCCGGTCAGCGTCAGCCCGTCGAGCAGCGGATTGGCCCTCATGCGTTCGACCAACGCCGCAACCGATTCGACATGCCCGCCCGCGAAGTCATGCGATTCGGGGTTGTGGCAGCCGGGGCAGGCATGCCTGCACCCCTGCGTGAACACCGCCATCCGAAACCCGGGCCCGTCCACGATCGAGTCGTCGATCACGCCCGCAATGCGAATATCCATACTAT
>NZ_JBISDI010000022.1:0-69318 GCF_051162045.1 Anaerozeibacter quisquiliarum | reverse complement strand
GACTTGCGCGCAATGGGGGGCGTGGTGTAATATGGACGCAAACTGGGATGACCGGAAGCGCAAATGCGCCGGCATTTGTGCGTACAGCCGGATGGGTCTGTGCAAGAATGACGGACAGACCCTTATTTTTCTCCCTCGATCTCTTCCATTCCAAGAATTTCCGCGCCATCATCCTTTTGACGCGTCGTCTGCGCTCCCGCAGGTAGTGTTGTATCGCAACTTCATTTTATTCGCTTGCGCTGACTTTGTCTTCCTCCCTTTTCCGCCCGCTCGTCGCTGCAAAACGCTTGCCCTTACCCTTGCGCGGGCTTCATCCAAGCCTTTGCGCAACTTACATCCCATAAACGCAACTTGCCTGCGAATTCATTGAGCAACGCGCATAAATGATCTATACTGCTCTGGATGACAGACGAAAGGGCGTATCTTTTATGCTTGGGATCATTACTCTATTCGTTGCGCTTGGCGCGCAGGTCGCCTTTCTTGTTTTTCGGATGACAACCGGAAACTGGCAGTCCAAGGCGGCGCACTTTGCCCGGATCACCGCGTTCATCACATTTTCTCTTCTGACGGTTACGGGGATATATTGGTGGGGATTCCGCTGGATGGGTTTGTTTTTGCTGCTGGCGGTTCTGGCAGTTTTCAGCGTCCTGCATTTTGCAGGGCGCTCAAAAAAGGAAAAACGATATCGAGGGCTCCGCGTCGTATTTTCTTGTATAGGCGGATGCCTGCTTGCCTCGTTTTGCATTCTGCCCGGCATCCTGTTTCCGCAGTTCAAGGAAGTCGTGCCCACCGGCTCCCTTGGTGTGGATACTCAAAGCGTGACGCTTGTGGACAAATCGCGCGTCGATCCGTTTTCTCATTCGGGCGAGAATCGAAGGCTGACCGTGCAGTTCTGGTATCCGTCCGTGGCGGGAAACACAGGTGCTTTCCCATTGGTCGTCTTTTCCCATGGGGCGTTCGGCTTTCGCGGCAGCAATCTCTCCACTTTCAAAAACCTGGCCAGCAACGGGTATGTCGTTTGCAGCATCGACCACAGCCATCATTCCTTTTATGCTCGGCATATGGACGGGAGCGGTACGCCGGTCAATTGGGATTTTCTGAACGACGCGGTCAACATCACCAACGGAGCGTATGACGGGAGTGCGGCCTACGGCAAAACGCATGAATGGCTGGCGCTGCGCGCTGCCGATATGAATTTCGTCCTGGATGAAATCTTGAACGACAGGCTCGGGAAGATACCGCAGGACGTCTCGTCCAAGATTGACGCGGACAAAATCGGGCTGTTCGGGCATTCCCTTGGCGGCGCGACGGCCGCGCAATTGGGCAGAGAACGCCCGGGTGTGGGCGCTGTGGCCGTGCTCGACGGCACCATGTTCGGCGAAGAAGTCTCGTTTGAGAATGGGAACGCAGTCTTAAACGAGAATCCGTATCCGGTCCCCCTTTTGAATCTGTACAGCGAAAGCCATTACGACGACGCGCATGAGCAGGGGTTATCATATGACAACCTGTCCGCCAGCGCACACGCGGCGCAGGCGTATGATGTGGTGATTCATGGTTCCGGGCATCTGAATTTTACCGACCTTCCGCTCTTTTCCCCGGCACTGGCGCACATGCTCGGCACCGGCCAGGTGGACAGCCGGTATTGCATTGAGACGATGAACCAAATCGTGCTGGAGTTTTTCAACCATACGCTGAAAGGCGGCGCGGGCCTGCATCTGCAACCGGAGTATTGAAGGCGGCGGCATCCGGCTGCTGGAGGCAGGATCGGGGCGTAATGAGGGGCTTGGGAGGGGGTATCAAAACGCGCCGCTCCATACCCCCTTTATAGATGCCCGCAGGTTGCTGTCACGGCCGAAAAATTACATCTGTGACGGTTATTGCGCTGGATGGCGCGACCCGTATAAGCTATAATGGTGCAATGGATGCTCCCCAGCACATCCGCCGCCATTGATACGCTTCTCCCCTACACGGAATCTGAGCGTCAATCGGTCGCGGCAAGTTTAGAAGGTGGCGTTTTGAAAGTTGCAATCAGGAAGATCGGCGCAGATATGGACGAACAGGTCATTGTCCATTGCTACGAAGTAAACGAAGAGGTCAAAAGCATCGTCCGGTTTGCGAAATCCACCGGGGCGACACTGCCCGGATATATCGAGGAACGCGTGAGCCGGATCGCCCTGCAGGACATCTTATATGTGGAGGCGGTCGATAACAAGGTGTTTGCCTATAACGCAGAAAAGACCTACGAGCTCAAGTGCAAACTGTATGAATTTGAAGCGGCGCACGAGGACAGGAAGTTTTTCCGGTGTTCAAAGTCCTTCGTCATCAACCTGATGAAGGTGGATCACGTGCGCCCCATCCTGAACGGCAGGTTCTCCGCGACCATGTCCAACGGGGAGGAAGTCATCATCTCGCGGCAGTACGTGCCGGAATTGAAAAAAAGATTGCTGGGTGGAGAAGCATGAGACTGAAAGCCTTCTTGAAAAGATGCCTGATGGAGTACTTTGTCATCACCACCTGCGTGACGGCCGCTATCGCCGTCCTGGGGCTGCGCCTCGATCCGGCGGCGAAGTTCGGCTATGAGGCATATTTCTCGCCCCTCCTTTGGGGCCTGGTGAGCCTTGCGCCCTCCATCGCCACATACTCGCGCAAGGAACTGACGTTTCGCCAAACGCTGATTCGCAAGCTTTTTCACCTTGCGCTATTGGAAGCGACGCTTACCGCGTTCGGACACTGGGCCGAGATTGTGCATGGTTTCGGCGATACGGTCTGTTTTGCGCTCGCCGTTTTTATCGTTTATCTTGCCGTCAATGGGATAAGCTGGTATCTGGATAATAGGGAAGCCGTCGAAATCAACAAAACGCTTAAGGCGCTGCAGGGAAGAAAATAGGCCTTTCTCTCCCGGGAGCCGTTGTCGCTTCGACGCTCTCCGGCTCCGCTTCCCCGACCTCCCCGGTCATCGCCGTCGCCCGGCTCCGTTCCCCGGGGCATGGGCTGCCGCGTTTTCCGTGTCCGCGCCCGCGGGAATTCCTCGGGCGTTTTTGTGTCGATTGATCCGCTCGCCCATCCCCATGGCTCGCTCCTGCGTTCGTTGTTGCAGGTGTGCCTTGAAGCGCTGTTATCTTACTCATTCACGGGTGGAAGGCAAGGCTCCCGACAAAGAAAAGCGCCAAAGATCTTGGCCATTCGGCGGGCGGATCGAGATAACCTCCCGTCAACAATCCAGGCCGATTGCAGCGTCGGCGCCGAGCAGATCGGATTGTTCCCTCCAATTTGTACCACTCCCGATTTCCGTGAATGAGCAATTGGCGAAAGAGCAATACTATTTTTCGGAATTCAAAATCATGGAAAGGAGATCAGCCATGTCTCAATTGAACCAGATAGAGCTGCAAAACCTCCGACACCTGATCGGGGCGCACGAAACAGCCTGTCTAAAGATGCAGTCCTATGCCGAACACTCCACGGATCCCCAGGTTAGGGCCTACTTCCAGAAATCCGCTCAGGACGCCCAGAACACGAAGCAAAAGCTTCTGTCGTTCTTGCAGTAAAGGAGGATAGAATCATGTTTTCGGAAAAAGCAATGGTCAATGATGCGCTCGCCTCGGTGAAAAGCAGCCTTACCGTTTACGCCAACACGATATCCGAATGTGCCAACCCTACGCTCCGCAGCACGATTCAACAGATAAGGGACAACTGTGAGACTTCCCAGTATGAGCTTTTTAAGTTGGCCCAGACAAAAGACTATTACAAGCCTGCCGTCATGGCAAAGGACGACGAGATCCAGCAAACGAAAATGCAGTTCCAAAGCTAACAGGCCAGGAAGAAATCCGGCTGGCAATCTTTCCGCAAAAAGACTGCCAGCCGGATTGATTTTTGGCGTAGGCAAGCGCCGATTGATTCGGGCGCCTTATGGCGAGATGCCGGAGAGGCCGTTCGCGGCAGTCCGGGAAGGTTAAATTCGCAGCAGGGTCAGTTTCCCTTATTGACACACCGCGGCAAGTAACATATATTAACATCGTCCACCTTTTTGAAGTCATGCGGCAAGAAGTGTGCCCTCCGTTACAAAGCCCGGAGGAATTGAAAGGGGCATTCAAAGCATACATTGGGTATTATTTGAAGAACCCCCGGATTTCCAGATTCTTCTACTTTACACATTCCAAAAGTGGAATGAAACGTTCAAGCGTTTCGTAATGAGCGGTCGGCTGGGGGAAAAGGATATCGAAACAGTAGCCAAACCCGTCCGTTTGCGCAGTACACGGCATGCTCATGCTGAGCTTCTCCGACAATGGCGACCTGGGTGAAAGCGAATCTCCATCGGGACTTGGATAAAATCATCGACTATTTGCTGTAAGCAATCTGGAGGTGCAAGGATGAACGTTGGGATTATCGTCCACTCGCATACCGGCAACACGCTCTCCGTAGCGCAGAATCTAAAGCAGGCGCTCTCATCCGCAGGACACGCCGTTTCAATCGAAAGAGTATCCGCTCTCAACGACGAAGAGGCCGATGTGCAGAAAATCAAGCTCAATGAAATACCCGATGTCGGCCTATACGATGTCTTGCTTTTCGGTGCTCCGGTGCGCGGCTTTTCGCTCTCTCCGGTCATGCAGGCATACTTGGCTGGCATCCAATCTCTCGGCGGTAAAAAAACCGCTTGCTTTGTCACACAGTTCTTCCCCTTCGCCTGGATGGGAGGACAACGCGCGCTCAGGCAGATGTGCGATATCTGCAAGAACAAGGGTGCCTCCCTTTATGGAACGGGCATCGTCAACTGGTCGAGGGCGAAAGCGCGCGAAAAGCAGATCGAAGCGATGGCCGGGAAGCTTTGCGTGTTCAATTGACAGTTTGTATGCCGGTGAGTCTCACGCTGTAATAAGGAGCTTCGATCATGAAAAAAAAGCGGAAGATTGTCCTTTCGATTATCCTTTTGGTTGTTGCAGGCGGATTTTTCACCGTAAAAGGGATATTGGCGCACGTCGAGGCAAACCTTGCGGCGCTAAAAAGCGTGGCAATCGCGCAAACCGATTTGGCCGCTTTGAAGGGTGGAACCTATTTCGGGAGCTATTCCGTCTTTCCCGTTTCCGCCGAGGTCAACGTCACGGTAAAGGATCACATGATTACCGGAATTGAACTTGTAAAGCATACGCATGGGCAAGGCGCCCCGGCGGAGGTGATTCCGGGCAAGGTGGTTGAAGCGCAATCCCTGCGGGTGGATTCCGTGTCCGGGGCCACATACAGCAGCATGGTCATATTGAAGGCCATCGAAAACGCCCTGCTTGCCGCCGGTCAATAGAGCGGTCACATTGCGGTGTTTGTCCTATGTCTACGCCAAAATCCATCTCAGAGTGGTTGAGGACGGGCTCAGGTCTCCCGGCCAAGGCGGATCGCGGCCGACAGCAGCAAAAGCAGGATGCCGGACAGGATCATCAACGCCCGCATGGGCAGCGCGTCGGACAGCGGGCCGAATACGGCCATGCCCACGGGGAGGAAGCCGCTGTACATGGCCCCCAGGAAGCCGAAGACCCGGCCCTGCATGGCGGGTTCGGTCTGCTCCTGGATGATCGTGGTCGTGGCGGTCTGCACCGCGGTGAGCGCGATGCCGTAGGCGGACATCAGGATCAGGTAGATCGGGAAGCTGCGGATCGCGCCCATGCCGATCGCCAGCGCGCCGAACGCCGCCATGCCGATGACCAGCGTCCTTGCCCGGTTGGCGAAGCCGCCCCATGTGCCCACGAGCAGCCCGCCGACGGCCATACCGAGGAAACCGACGATCTCCACGACGCTCATGTAGGCGTAGCTGTCCGCGTAGGTGCGGCTGACGAACAGCGTCGCCAGGAATCCGGCGGGCACCGTCAGGAAGATGAACAGCCCGTAGCCGAGCAGCAGCTTGCCGATCATGCGATGCCGGGCGGCGTACCGCATGCCCAGCGCGATCTGCACGCGGACGGGGGGGCCCGCCTCGGTTGCCGCCTGCTTCGGAATCGCGATGCAGGCGAGCAGGCCGATGCCAACGAGCGCGGTGGCGATGTCGATAAACAGGGTGTTACGCAGGCTGCCGAAGCTCAGGATCGCCCCGGCAGCGGCTGGGGCCGCAAACTGCACGGCCGACTGCAGCGCCGCGTTGATGCCGTTAAAGCGCATCAGGCTGCCCTCCGGCACCAACTGCGGGATCATCGCGTTCACGGCGGGCGTCTGGATGCCCGCGCCCAGCGAGCGCAGCGCGGAGGCGACGAGCAGCGCGATCCGCAGTGCGGAGGTCTCGCCGAGCACGGGGAACAGCAGCGCCAGGGCCAGCGTCGCGGCGGCGATGGCGGCGTCGGCGAGGATAATCAGCGTCTTTCGCGGATACCGATCGGCCCAGGCCCCCGCGACGAACGAGATCAGGAATTGCGGCACAAACGAGCAGATGCTCAGCGCGGACACCCACGCGCCCGAGGATGTGTTGAGCGTCACATACCAGACGATGGCAAACTGCACCAGCGACGAGCCGAACAGTGTGATCCCCTGACTGATCAGGAAGGCGACGGTCTTTCTATGGAAGTCTGTCATCATTCGTTCCCTCGCGTCTTCATCATGCTTGCGCTCATTATAGCATGCCGGCGGCAAAATGTGTTTGACAATGATTGCGGTTTTTGCTACGCTTGGCTGGGTATATAGAGTAGTGTACAAATGACGGAGGTGGGACGATGGCAGAGGCGCTGTTGTGGGCCGCGGCGGGCACCGGTTTTACCTTTTTGATGACGGCGTTGGGCGCGGCGATGGTGTTCATATTCCGCAAGGAGATGACCGGCGGCGTTCAGAAGATCTTCCTGGGCTTCGCGGCGGGCGTGATGATCGCGGCCTCGGTGTGGAGCCTGCTCATTCCGGCGATCGACGAGGTCGAGGCCGCCGGCGGCATCAGCTGGATCCCGGCGGCGGGCGGCTTCATCCTCGGCATCGCGTTTCTATACGGACTGGACATGCTGATTCCGCACCTGCATCTGGATACGGGCGAGGCGGAGGGCCCGTCCTCGAAGATGAAGCGGACGACGCTGCTCGTCATGGCGATCACGCTGCACAACATCCCCGAGGGCATGGCGGTGGGCCTGTCGTTCGCCCTGGCGGCGCAGCACGGCGGCGACCCGGCGATGTATGCCGCGGCGATGGCGCTGGCGCTGGGCATCGGCATCCAGAACTTCCCGGAGGGCGCGGCGGTGTCGCTGCCGCTGCGCCAGGAGGGCGCAAGCCTCAATCGCGCGTTTCTCCTGGGCAGCATGTCGGGCCTTGTCGAGCCAATCTTCGGCCTGGCCACGGTGCTGCTGGCATCGTTGATCGCGCCCTACATGCCGTGGCTTCTTTCGTTCGCGGCCGGCGCGATGATGTACGTGGTGGTGGAGGAACTGATCCCCGAGGCGCACTTGGGCGAGCACTCCAACGTCGGCACCATGGGCGTGATGGCCGGATTCCTGATTATGATGATTCTGGACGTCGCGCTGGGCTGACGCCCAGTCCCTCCCCCCTGGGGCTCTTACGTGGATGAGCCTCGCTCCTTGAAGGTAAGCAAAGGCTGTAGCGGCTATTCCTGGCGCTACAGCCTTTGTGTTTTGAAGCGCGCGTTACTGCTCCTTCTTGCCCGCGTAGGCGGCGATCAGCGCAAGCGCCAGCACCGCGCCCTTGACGGCGGGCAACACGTAGAACGGGACGGCGAGGATCGTCAGCCCGTTTTCGAGCGTGGACACCAGCATCGCGCCCACCAGCGTGCCCAGCGCGTTGGGCTTTTCCGCGCCGCCTACCGAGCGGCCGACGAACACCGCCGCCAGCGCCTGCATCAGATAAACGTCGCAGCACATGACCTGTGCGGAGCTGCCGCGGGAGGAAACCAAAATCCCGCCGATGGCGATGAACACCGCGGTAATCATGCCGGCCAGGTAGCGGTAGCCCTTGACGTTGATGCCGGAGAGCTTCGCCGCCTGCTTGTTGCCGCCCATCGCGTAGATGAACCGACCGTGCTTGGTGTACTCCAGAAAGACGTGGGCGACCAGCACGCAGGCCAGCATGATGATGATGATCCACGGCGCGCGGCCGATGGCGGAGAAGGAATCCGACAGCGCCGTGCGCACCGGGGCCGAGCCGTTGGGCAGGCGCATGCCGGTGGAGACCGCGCCGCCGCCGATGTACCACTGGCCGAGGCCCTGGTGCACGAACATCAGCGCGCAGGTGGCCAGCATGTCGGGGATCTTGCACACCAGGATCAGGAACATCGTCAGCTGGTACATGATCCAGGTGGCAATCAGGGTCATTACGACGCACAGCCACAGGTCCAGCCCGTACCACAGATAGCAGCTGACGAACACGTAGGCGGAGCAGCTGGCCAGCGTGCAGGCGGACATGTCGAAGCCGTCGGGCGCCATCGTCACGGTGGCCGCGATGCCGAACACCGTGGTGATGGACATGGCGCGCAGGATGTTTATCATGTTGGCTTCCGACATGAAGCTCGAGCCCTTGAGCGCGGTAAAGATCACAAAGCACAACCCCAGCGTGATGACGGCCGCCCAGTCCACGAGGAAGCGCAGAACGCTCTTGCTTTTTCCCTGATTCAGGGGATTGGGTTTCAGCGTGGCTTGCATGGATGGTTCTCCTCCCTGCGTTGAACTAATAATCGGACCGGCTGCCGACGGCGTAATGCATGATCTCGTCCTCGTTGGTCTCGGCGGTGTCGAGCTGCGCCATCACGCTGCCGTCGTACAACACGTAGATGCGGTCGGTGATGGACAACAGCTCGGCGTTTTCGCAGGAGGCGTAGATCACGCTGTTGCCCTGCCGGGTGATCTCATGAATCAGACGGAAGATGTCCTGCTTCGCGCCCACATCGACGCCCTTGGTGGGCTCGTCGAAGATGTACACGTCGCAATCCGCGGCCAGCCACTTGCCGACGACCACCTTCTGCTGGTTGCCGCCGGACAGGTTCTTGACCAGCTGGTGGATCGTCGGCGTGGCGATGCCCAGCTCTTCGACGTACCGACGGGCGTTTTGGTCGGTCTTGCGCTTGTTGATGAACGACAGCGTACAGAACTTGCCGAGCGACGACGCCGACAGATTGAACGACACGGTCTCATTGACCAGCACGCCCTCCTTGCGCCGCTCCTCGGGCACCAGCGCGATCCGGTGCTTCACGGCGTGGGTGGGGATGTCGATCTTGAGGTCCCGCCCGTTCAGGCGAACGGTTCCGCCCGTCTTCCTGTAAGCGCCGAAGATCGTCTTGCACAGCTCGGACTTGCCCGCGCCCACGAGGCCGGCGATGCCGACGATCTCGCCCTTTTTGACGTAAAAGGATACGTCGTTGACCTTGCCGTCCGCGCCGGAGAGGTGGGTAACCTCGAACACCGTATCCCCGATCGCCGCCTTCTCCGCATTCGCCTTGAAGACTTCCTCAAAAGTGCGGCCCAGCATCTTCTCCACGATTTCGCGGGTGGTGGTGGCCGCAGTAACCGGGGCGGTGTCCACGATCTCGCCGTTGCGCATCACGGTGTACTTTTCGCAAATCTGCAGCACCTCGTTCAGGCGGTGGGAGATGAAGATGATCGCGATATTCTCCGTCTGCCGCAAGTGCCTGACCAGCCGGAACAGCTCTGACGTCTCGGTGTCGCTCAAGGGGGCGGTCGGCTCGTCGAGGATCAGGAAGCTGCACTCGGAAGCGATGGCCTTGGCGATCAGCACCATCTGCTTCTGCGCCAGCGATAGGTTCTGTACGAGCTTGCGCACGCCGACGTCGATGTTCAGGCGCTGAAGGATCGCCTTGGCCTGACGGCGCATGCGGCCCCAGTGGACCAGCGGGTCGCGCTTGTCCATGAGCATGTTGCCCAGCATGACGTTCTCCGCCACGGACAGCGTGGGGATCAGCGCGGTGTCCACCTCCTGGTAGACGATCTGGATGCCGTGCTTCTTGGCGGCCAGCGTACTTCTGAGGTCGATCACACGGCCGTTTAAGTACACCTCGCCGGTATAATCGGGGTTAGCCCCCGAGAATATCTTCATCAATGTGGATTTCCCGGCCCCGTTTGCGCCGACGACCGCGCGGATCTCGCCGGTTGAAACCTCGAAATTGACGTTCGTCAACGCCTTGACGCCGGGAAACTCGATAGAGACATTGCGCGTCCCAAGCGTGAGCTTTTCCATGGACTTCCCTCCAAGTTCTGACAAAGAAGCGCCGGAGCAAGACTCCGACGCCTCTTTGTCAAGAAACATTGCTCAATGGGTCAGCCGTGCTTAACGATTAGTGGATCAGATTGGCCGGCATCCAATCGGCGACGGACAGGTAGGACAGGTTGCCGTAGGTGTCGGGCGCCACGCCTTCGCCGAGGTTGTCCACGGTGGATTCGGGCTTGAGGCTGGAGGCCAGGATCGCGGAGCCGGGCACTTCAACCCAATCCACGCCGGTCTTGCCGGTGGCGGGGTCGAGGATCTTGTCGTACTCGCCGGCCAGCTCGAGCATGAGCAGGCGCATCGCGATTTCGCCGTTCAGCGTCCAGTCGGTGGTGCCGGCGGCCGTCCAGATGTCGGGGCGGGTAATCATGTTGGTCACGTCCACGGGGTCGATGTCCACGGAGACCATCGGCAGCGCCTTGCCGGACTTGCCGTTGAAATTGTCATTCTCGATGATCGCGTTGTACACGCCCTGGCCGTAGCAGTCGTAGTAGGCGACCACGCCATCCACGCTGGCCGGGTCGAGGCCCTGCAGGTAGGCGGCGGTCACGTTGTTGGCGGAGTCCACGGTGTCCTGCAGCGGCTGCACTTCGCCGACGGTCACGATCTTGCCGGCGGCTTCATACTCTTCCCAGCCGACCTGGCGGCGATCGAACGGGCTGTTGTAGTTCGGGCCGCGCCAGACCTTGACCAGGCGGACGCCCTCGCCGAAGTCGGCGATGAACTTGTCAAGCAAAACCGTCACGAGGCTCTTGTCCTGCTGGAACAGCTGGGTGACGCCGGGCAGCTTCTTGGCTTCGCCGTCGGCATAGAACTGGGTGTCGAAGCAGACGATCTTGAGGTTCGGGTACTGCTCCGTGATGCCCTTGAGGAACACGTAGGAGCCGTCCTTGTTGCCGTGGCTGAGCAGCAGCCCGTCATAGCCGGCGGCCGCGCAGCTGGAGATGGTGTCCTGCCACTTGTTGAAGTCGTTGTCGCAGAAGAAGAAGTCGAACTGTACGCCCAGCTTGCCGCACAGGTCCGCGCAGGAGTCCTTCCACATCTGGAAGATGGTGGCGGAGGTCAGCTGCATAATGTAGGCGACCTTCTTGCCGGCGACGGGATTCGCGGGTTCGGCGAGGGCCGAGGTTGCGAGGGCGAGGACCATCAGGAGAGCCAGCACCAGGGAAATGATCTTTTTCATTGGTCATCCTCCTATGTTTGATTTCTCGGAGTCCGCGACATAGCACCAACCGCGACCACCATCGCATTCGCCATGCGGTGTCCTTTCCCCTGCCGCACCGTGCGGTACCGAACCGCCGCCCGGCGCTAAGGGGTCCGCCCCCGCGTTGCCTGAAAGCGTCGGCGCAGCGCCGCCACGCCTGCGTTTTCAGGCTTGGCGAAGACGAAAAAGCCACTCGCCTGACAAACGCGCTACCGGTCGCGGTTGGTGTTGACTCCTTGTTACGTGCAGTATAGCACCTCTTATGGCTAAATGCAAGTGAAACATCAATGTTTCTTTAGTCACTGTACCAGTTTATGATTAGTCCACGAAAACGAGTGAATCCGGGCGTTTAGCGCCGCCTGGGCGCACTTCTGTTCACTGTTTAGTTCGAAAATTTTGCAATATACGAAATAACTTATTGACAATAGCCGAGGGTGAAACTATAATGTGAGCGTATACTGATAAGCGTTGCAGCTTCTAAACGTAACTAAACAATCGCTGGACTGACTAGTCATTACGGGAAAGCGGCAGGTGATTGACCATGGCAAACGATCGCAAATACCCCACCGACCTTGAGGCCAGGCGGCTGATCGTCGAGGTCGGCCGACGCATGTACGCAAAAAACTTCGTGGCCGCCAACGACGGCAACATCAGCTGCCGGGTGGCGCAAGACCTGATCTGGGCCACGCCCACCGGCGTCTCGAAGGGCTTCATGCAAGAGGACGAGCTGGTCAAGATGCGCCTGGACGGCACGGTCATGTCCCGGGGCGCGCTCGCGCCCTCGAGCGAGGTCAAGATGCATCTGCGCATCTATCAGGAGAACCCCGACGCCTGGGGCGTGTGCCACGCGCACCCGCCCGTCAGCACCTCCTACGCGATCGCGGGCATCAGTCTGGACCGGGCCATCTACCCCGAAGCGCTGGTCAATCTGGGCACCGTGCCCTGCGTACACTACGAGCCGCCGGGCTCCCAGGGCATCCCGGACTCGGTCGCCCCCTATGCGCGTGACTACAACGCGCTGCTGCTGGCCAACCACGGCGTGGTGGCCTGGGGGCCGTCGCTGATGGAGGCCTGGTACCGGCTGGAGGCCACCGAGCACTACGCGATGATTTTGATGTACACCGGCAACATCATCGGCAAGGCCAATGTGCTCAGCTGCGAGCAGGTGGACGAACTGATCGAGATCCGCAGAAAGCTGGGCATCACCTCGGGCGGCGTGCCGCCCTGCTCCGCGCGCGCCACCAACACCGAGGACGTGCTGGCCGCACACTCGCCGATTGCCGATGACAATTGCGGCTGCGCGGGCCGGGGCGCGAGCGACGAGGACGTCAAGGCGATCACCCAGGCGGTGATCGCGCGGCTGAACGGCCTGAACCTCGCATGAAGGCCGTGGTGTTGGGCGGCGTGGCGGCCGGCATGAGCGCCGCGTCGAAGCTCAAACGCGAGCGGCCCGACGCGACCGTGCACGTCTACGAGCGCGGCAGCTTCTTATCTTATGGCGCTTGCGGCCTGCCCTACTACATCGGCGGCCAGAACCCCGACGCGGTCAAGCTGATCGCCCGCACGCGCGAACAGTTCGAGCAGGCGGGCATCCGCACGTTTCTTCGGCATGAGGCGCTCAAGGTGGACGCCGCGGCCAAGCGGGTCGAGATCCGTGACCACGACGGCGGCGAGACCTTTTGGGACGATTACGACGTGCTGATGGTGGCCGTGGGCGCGAACAGCGTGATGCCGCAGGTAGAAGGCGCGGATTTGCCCGCGGTATTCTACGTCAAGACGATGGAGGACGCCTTGCTGTTCGAGCAGGTCGCGCGCCTGAATGGCGTGAACGAGGTGGCGATCGTCGGCGGCGGCTACATCGGCGTGGAGATGGCCGAGGCGATGCTGTCCCTGGGCAAGCAGGTCACGCTGATCGAGGCGTCGGATCGGCTGCTGGCCCCGTTCGAGCCGGAGTTCTCGGAACTGGCGGCGCAGGAGCTCGAAAAGCAGGGCGTCGCCCTGAAGCTGCGGGAGAAGGTCGCCGCGTTCCGCGAGGCGGGCGATCATCGGCTGGTCGAGACCGACCGGGGCGAATACCGGGCCGACGTGATCCTGGTGGCCGTGGGCGTCGCGCCCGCGACCGGATTTCTGAAGGACACCGGCATCGAGATGGCGCGCAACGGCGCGCTGATCGTGGACCGGGCGCAGCGCACGAGCCTGAAGGACGTGTTCGCGGCCGGCGACTGCGCGGTATGCTGGCATCGGGTGGCGCGGGAATACTACTTCCTGCCGCTGGGCACGGTGGCCAACAAGTGCGGGCGCATCGCCGGGGCCAACATGGCGGGCGGGCATGAGCAATTCGAAGGCGCGCTGGGCACGGCGGCGATCAAGGTGTGCGGCTTGGAAATGGCGCGCACCGGCCTTGGCGAGCGGGAGGCCGCACGCCTGGGGCTCGACTGCGCGACCAGGCTGGTGACGGCGTCCGACCACCCGGCCTACTACCCCGAGCCGACGAAGCTCGTAATCAAGCTGGTCTACGAGAAAGGCACGCTGAAGCTGCTGGGCGCGAACATCGCGGGCGCAAAGGGCGCGGTGCTCAGGGGCGACATCTTCGCCGCCGCCATCCACGCCGGGATGACCACGGCGGAACTGGGCATGACGGATCTGGCCTACGCGCCGCCGTTCGCCACCGTATGGGACGCGGTGCATATTGCCGCCAACGCCGCGAAATGACGAAAGGGGGTGCCCCCTTGAGCAAGCTTACCGACCTGGCCCGGGCGATGGGCGGCATCCCGGACGGAGCGTTGCTGGCCCTGGGCGGCAACACGCTCAACCGCGCGCCGATGGCGGCCTGCATGGAATTGGCGCGGCAGAAGAAGCGCGCGCTGCAATTGGTCAAGACCGCAGGCGGCATGGACGTGGACATGCTGTGTCTCGCGGGTTGCGTCGGCAGCGTACACGCCGGCTTCGTCAGCCTCGAAACCGAGTACGGCCTGTGCCGGAACTATCGAAAGGCCGTCGAGTCGGGCGCGGTGACGGCCCACGAGCACGCCTGCTACACGGTGATTTCCGCACTGCGCGCCGCCAGCTACGGCATCCCGTTCATGCCCGTGAGCGGGCTTAAGGTCAGCGACCTGGTGGCCGCAAACGATTATTTCGCCGAGGTGACCGATCCGTTCACCGGCGAGGGGCTGAATGCGGTCAAGGCCATCCGACCGGATGTCGCCGTCCTGCACGTTCATCTGGCCGACGAGGAGGGCAACGCGCGGATCGAGGGGCCGCCGTACGAGGACGCGCTGCTGGCGCGCTCGGCGCGCTCGGTGATCGTAACCTGCGAGCGCGTCGTGGGCGCGGGCTACTTCGCGCGTTCGGCGGCAAAGGCGCAAATCCCGCACTTCTTGGTGCGCGCCGTGGTACACGCGCCGCGGGGCGCGGCCCCCGGCGCCTGCCCCGGCGTCTACGGCGTAAACGGCGAGGCCATCCGCGCCTACCAGGCGCTGGAAGACGCGCAGGCGCTGAACGCGTGGCTCAAAAGGAGGCCGACATGCTGAGGCCCTGCGACATCATGGCGGTCGAGCTTGCGCGGCTGATCCGCGACGGGGAGACGGTGTTCCACGGCGTCAGCTCCCACCTGCCGCTGGTCGCCACGCTGCTGGCGAAGGCCACCCACGCGCCGCGCGCCGTGCACCTGAACATCCCCGGCGGCGTGGACCCGCAAAGGCCGAGGCTTGAGCGCTTCACCAGCGCGGGCGACGCGCTGTGGACCGAGGCCGCTTCGGAATTTCCGCTGATGGACGTGTTCGACCTCAGCATGCGGGGCGGGCTGGACGTGGCCTTCCTGAGCGGCGTGCAGTTCGACAGTCGCGGCGGCGTCAACGCCTCGGTGATCGGCGACTACGCAAGGCCCAAGGTGCGCCTGCCCGGCGGCGCGGGCAGCGCGGTGCTGATCCCCACGGCGAAGCGCGCGATCCTCTGGCGCACCAAGCACGACCGCCGCACCTTTACGCAGGCGCTCGACTTCGTGACCGCCCGGGGCCATGTATCCGACGTGGTGACGCCGCTGTGCAGCTTCGCCATGTACCGCGGGGAGCTGATCTTAAAGAGCGTGCACCCCTCCTCCTCGATCGAGGAGGTCGCGGACAACACCGGCTTTGCGATCCGGTACCTCACGCTCGCGACCACCGCGCCCCCGACCGAGGAGCAGATGCGCCGGCTCGTAGAGATCGACCCGCAGGACCTGCGCAGCCTGGAATTTCGATAACGCGTCATTATTTGATAGAGAGGGAGTCCTGACCATGTCACGCTTCGATACCTACTTCCTGATGAAGACCTCAGACGTGCCGGACTACGTGAAGGAAAAGGGCTACATGAGCGCGGATGCGCGGCTCTGCGCCAAGGAGATCGGCGACGGCAACCTGAACTACGTGTTCCGCGTGGTGGACGAAGCGTCCGGCCGCAGCGTGATCGTCAAGCAGGCGGGCGAGGCGCTGCGCATCTCGGCCGAGATGAAGGTGTCCACCGACCGCAACCGCATCGAGAGCGAGATCCTCGAGATCCAATGGAAGTACGCGTCGGGCCTCGTGCCCAAGATCTTCGGCTACGACACGACGATGTGCGCCTGTGTGATGGAGGATCTGTCCGATCACCGGCTGATGCGCTACGCGCTGATGGATCATGAGACCTTCCCGCGCTTTGCCGAGGACATCTCCACCTTCATGGTCAACACGCTGCTCAAAACCACCGACGTGGCCATGGAGCACAAGGCCAAGAAGGACCTGGTCAAGCGCTTCATCAACCCGGAGCTGTGCGAGATCACCGAGGATCTGGTGCTGACCGAGCCCTACAACGACGCGGCCGGCCGCAACATCGTGTTCCCGGCGAACGCGGAATTCGTCAGGCGCGAGCTCTACGAGGACGAAGCGCTGCACCTCGAAATCGCCAAGCTCAAGTTCGACTTCATGAACAACGCCCAGGCGCTGATCCACGGCGACCTGCACACCGGCTCGATCTTTGTCAGGCCCGACTCCACGCGCGTGTTCGACCCGGAGTTCGCGTTCTACGGCCCGATGGGCTACGATGTGGGCAATGTGGTCGCCAACCTGATCTTCGCCTACGACAACGGCTGCGCCGCAGGCAACGCGGCCTTTTGCGACTGGACGCTCAGGACGATCGAGGAAGTGCTCGACCTGTTCAAGCAGAAGTTCCTCGCCTGCTTTGACGACTGCGTGTCCGATCGCATGGCCAAGACCCCGGGTTTTAAGGAATGGTACCTGTCCACCATCATGGCCGACACCGCCGCCTACGCGGGCACCGAGCTGATCCGCCGCACCGTGGGCATGGCGCAGGTCAAGGACGTGACCACGATCAAAGATCCCGGCAAGCGCGCGCGGGCCGAGCGGCTGAACATCCTGTGCGCCAAGGATTACATCATGCACCGCGCCGCGTTCCAGGAGGGCCGCGACTTCGTCGCCGCCGTTAGGCGGGCGGCGGAAATTGCCGGGTAAAGGAGGAATACACATGAAAGGCAAGAACATCATGAGCTACGAGACCGTCGCGCTCGACGACCGGAACAGCGCGCTGGTCATCATCGACCAGACCCGGCTGCCCTATGAAGTCGAAATGCTGCACCTGACAGGGCAGAAGGACATCTGGGACGCGATTTACCTGCTCAAGGTGCGGGGCGCGCCCGCGATCGGCGTAGCCGCGGCGTTCGGCGCGTACCTGGCCGCGAAGGGGATCGAGGCCGCGAACTGGGCAGATTTTTACCGCCAGTTCAAGCCCGCCAAGGACTACCTGGACTCCGCCCGGCCCACCGCCGTCAACCTGTCCTGGGCGCTCGGCCGTATGGAGCGGGTGGTGCTGGACCACAGGGACGCCTCCGTCCCGGAGCTCAAAGAGCTGCTGCACCGGGAATCGGTCGCGATCAAGGACGAGGACGTATGGATGTGCCGCCAGATCGGCGAGTACGGTTTGTCGCTGATTAAGGACGGCGACGGCATCCTGACCCACTGCAACGCGGGGCAGCTGGCCACCTCGAAGTACGGCACCGCGCTGGCCCCGATCCATCTGGGCCGTGAAAAGGGCATGAACTTCAAGGTGTTCACCGACGAGACGCGGCCGCTGCTGCAGGGCGCGCGGCTGTCCGCCTTCGAGTTGCTGGCCGACGGCGTGGACACCACGGTGATCTGCGACAACATGGCCTCCCAGGTCATGAAAAACGGCTGGGTGCAGGCGGTATTCGTCGGCTGCGACAGGGTGGCCGCCAACGGCGACGCCTGCAACAAGATCGGCACCTCGGGCGTGGCGATTCTGGCCAAGCACTACGGCATCCCGTTCTACGTGTGCGGCCCCACCTCCACGATCGACATGAGCGTTAAGCGCGGCGAGGACATCCCGATCGAGCAGCGCCCCGACCACGAGGTGACCGAGATGTGGTATAAGCGGCGCATGGCTCCCGAGGGCGTCAAGGTGTACAACCCGGCCTTCGATTTTGCGGACCACGAGCTGATTACCGCGATCATCACCGAGTACGGCATCGCGCGGCCGCCGTACAGCGAGAGCCTGAAGCAGATCTTCGAGAAGAAAAAGGCGGCGCGGCCATGAGCGAACCTGCAATCAAGACCTACCGGGGCGCGCAAGGGCCGCGCGAAGACGCAGAGGGGAGGGCGCGCATGGCGCTGACCGAACGGGATATCCTGAGCATCGCGGATGAGATCGTGCGCAGCCTGTCCGGCGCCCGGACGGCCTCGCTGAGCCCTTCGCCGGATGGCCGCTGGCTCTGCGATACCGCGGAGGAGGCCGTGACGAGGGCCGCGAAGGCGCAGCGGCAGCTTGCCGAACTGACGCTCGAGAAGCGCTCCGAACTGGTCGAGGCCATGCGCGGCGCCGCCATCGAGCACGCGCAGCGCCTGGCGGAGCTGGCCAACGAAGAGACCGGCTACGGCCGCGTCGCCGACAAGCTGCAAAAAAACCTGCTGGCCGCGCGCAGGACGCCCGGCGTCGAGGATCTCGGCACCTACTGCAAGACCGGCGACAACGGCATGATGATCGTGGAGCAGGCGCCGTTCGGCGTCATCGGCTCGATCACGCCCTCGACCAACCCCACCGCCACCGTAATCAACAACGCCATCAGCATGATCGCGGCGGGCAACGCGGTGGTATTCAACCCCCACCCCGCGGCCAAGCGCGCCTCCCAGGAGGCCATGCGCGTGCTGGCGGATGCGATCGCCCGCGCCGGCGGGCCGGAGGCGCTGATTACCACCGTGAAGGAACCCACGCTCGCGAGCGGGCAGGCCGTCATGACCCATCCGGACGTGGCGATGCTGTCGATCACCGGCGGCGAGGCGGTGGTGGCCGTCGCGATGAAGACCGGCAAGAAGGTCGTGGCCGCGGGCCCCGGCAACCCGCCGGCGATCGTGGACGACACCGCCGACATCCCCAAGGCCGCCAAGGACATCGTGGACGGCGCGAGTTTCGACAACAACGTGCTGTGCATCGCGGAGAAGGAGGTATTCGTCTTCGCCTCCGTAGCCGACCGGCTGATGGCCGAGATGGAGAAGCGCGGCGCGCACCGCGTTTCCGGTGCGGACATCGACAAGATCGTGCGCACGGTGCTGGTTCAAAAGGACGGCAAGTACGTCATCAACCGCAAGTACGTGGGCCGGGACGCCGCTTGCATCCTGCGCGACGCCGGTGTCGCCTGCCCGGGCGATCCCCGGCTGGTAATCGCTGAAGTCGACGCGGATCACCCGTTTGTGACGACCGAGATGCTGATGCCGGTGCTCGCTATCGTGCGGGTACGGGACATCGACGAAGCCGTCGAGCAAGCGCTGCGCGCGGAGCAAAACAACAGGCACTCGGCGATGATCCACTCGGCCAATGTGCACAACATGTCCAAGGCCGCGCGCCGGATGGGTACCACGCTGTTCGTCAAAAACGCGCCCAGCTACGCGGGGCTGGGCATGGGGGGCGAGGGCTACACCTCGATGACCATCGCCACCCCGACCGGCGAGGGCATCACCACCGCGCGGACGTTCACGCGGCTGCGCCGCTGCGTGCTGTACGGCGATTTCAGAATCAGCTAGAAAACCATTGTGAAGGAGAAGGACTATGGAAAAGCAAGCGTTGGGCATGGTGGAGACCCGCGGCCTCGTGGGTTCGATCGAGGCGGCGGACGCGATGGTCAAGGCGGCCAATGTGCGCCTGATCGGCAAGGAGCATGTGGGCGGCGGCCTGGTGACGGTGATGGTGCGCGGCGACGTGGGCGCGGTCAAGGCCTCGGTCGAGGCCGGCGGCGCGGCGGCGAAGCGCGTGGGCGAGCTGGTCAGCGTGCATGTGATCCCGCGTCCCCACGAGGACGTGGAAGCCATTCTGCCTAAGCTGTAAGAAGGAGAACGCTATGTTGAAAGGTATTTCGCCCTTGCTGTCGCCTGACCTGCTGAAAGTCCTGGCGGAGATGGGGCACGGCGACGAGCTGGTGATCGGCGACGCGAACTTCCCGGCCCAGAGCATGGGCCAGCGCTGTGTGCGTGCGGACGGGGTGGGCGGCGTTCCGCTGCTCGACGCGATCCTGGCGCTTCTGCCGCTCGACACCTTTGTGGCCGCGCCGGTTCACCTGATGCAGGTGGTGCCGGGCTCGATGGAGGCGGATCCGCCGATCTGGAGCGAGTTCCAGGCAACGGTGGAAGCGCACCAGCCGGGCACGAAGATCGATTGGATCGAGCGCTTTGAGTTCTACGATCGGGCGCGCAAGGCCTACGCCTGCGTGTCCACCAGCGAGCGCGCATTGTACGCGTGCGTGATCCTCAAAAAAGGTGTCCTGTAGTGGCTCTGAGAGGCGGATGTTATGACGATCAGGGAAATTGCCCAACTGGCAGGCGTATCACCGACGGCGGTTTCGTTGGTCATCAACAATAAGAAGGGCGTCAGCGACCAGACCCGGCAGCGGGTGCGCGCGGTGATCGATGAGCACAACTATGCGGTTCCCGGCCGCAAGCAAGCCGCCAGGCCCAAGCGATTCCGCCTCTGCGTGGTAAAATTCCGCACCCACGGCATCGCGATCGAGGAAAACCAGGGGTTCATCGCCTCCATCATCGACCAGATCGAGCGGGAATGCCGCTACTACGGCTACGAGATGGCGATGGTCAACTGCGAGGTGGCGACCGCCGCCCAGACGCTCAGGGAGCTCATGGAGTCGCCCCCCGACGGCGCGATCCTGCTAGGCACCGAACTGGGCCAGGGCGACTACAAGCTGCTCGACATTCTGAGCGTACCCACCGTGGTGCTGGACCACAGCATGCGCGACGTACACGTCGATTCCGTGGTGATGGATAACGAAGCGATCAGCGCCGAGGCGGTGCGCTATCTGTACAGCCTCGGCTACTGCTCCATCGGCTATCTGCGCTTCAATATCCCGATCGGCAACTGCGAGGAGCGCTACCAGGGCTACCTCAAGGAGATGGCCAGGCTCGCGCTGAGCGTGCCCGCGCCCATCAACGTCACGCCCACGCTCAGCGGCGCCTACGCGGACATGAAGCGGCTGCTGGAGGCGGGCTATGTCCCGAGCGGCGCCTGCGTCGCCGACAACGACACCGTGGCGATCGGCGTCATGAAGGCCATCCGCGAGGCCGGCTACCGCATCCCCGAGGACATCTCGGTGATCGGCGTGGACGACATTCCGTTCAGCGCCATGACGATGCCCGCGCTGACCACGATGCGCATCTCCCGCTCGGCGCTGGGTACGCTGGCGGTAGACACGCTGCGCAAGCGCATCAAGAGCCCCAGCTGGCCCACGCTGCGCATCCGGGTGGGCGCGCGGCTGGTGGTGCGCGGCAGCACCCGGAGAGATCAACCGGAGGAGGGACGCCCATGCTTGTAGGCCGCGTCACCGGCAACGTGGTCAGCACCAACAAGTCCAAGGCGCTCGGCGGCGTAAAGCTGCTGATCGTACAGCCCGTTGCGCTTGATACCTTGAAAATGTCAAACGACTACGTGATCTGCGTGGACGACGTGGGCGCGGGCGAAGGCGACCTGGTGTTCTGCGCCTACGGCAGCTCCGCCCGGCAGTCGGACACGACGAAGCAGCTGGCGTCGGACTACTCGATCTACGGCATCCTGGACTCGATCGACCTGCGCGGTACGCGGGTCTACGACAAGGCGAAGGAGGCGGACGCATGCAGCTGGCCAAGGTGATCGGCTCCGTCGTGAGCACCCGCAAGTCCGATCGGCTGAATGGGCTCAAGCTGCTGGTGGCGGTGCCCATCGACATGGACACGATGCAGGAGAAGGGCGCGCCGTTTGTCACCGTGGACGCCGTGGGCGCGGGCGAGGGCGAGATCGTGATGTGGGCGGGCGGCAGTTCCTCGCGCCAGACCGATCTGACTACCGGCAAGCCGGTGGACAGCACGATCGTGGGCATCGTGGACTTTGTGGACGTGCTGGGTAAGCGCAAGTACGACAAAGGCGCGGAGGCCGGGCTATGAAGCTGGCGCGCGTGACCGGCACGGTGGTGTCCACCGTCAAGTACGAAAAATACCGCGGCCTCAAGCTGCTCAAGGTGCGCTATCTGGATCTCGACATGAACGAAGCGGGCGAGGAGTTGGTGGCGCTGGACGCGGCGAACGCCGGCGTGGGCGACATCGTGCTGGCCAACAACGACGGCGGCGCGGCGCAGATGGTGATGGAGGACAAGCAGCTGATCGCCGGCATCACGCTGTGCGGCGTGGTCGATTCGTTTACCTGCCAAGGCAAGACGACCCGGTGTCACGGGTAACGCGAATGAGGAGGGCGAATGCTTGAACATCGGACGGGTGGTCGGCACGGTGGTGTGCACGGTGAAGACGGCGACGCTTAAGGGCATCAAGCTGATGGTGGTACGCCAGCTCGTGGGCGGCGCGGAAAAGGGGCTGGTGATCGCCTGCGACGGCACACGCCAGGCGGGCATCGGCGATACGGTATTCATGATCGGCCGCGCCGAAGCCGCGCTGATGCTGAGCCGCGAAGCCCCCCCGCCCAGCGACCTGACCATCGCCGGCATCATCGACCCGGAGACGCTGTAAAGAGAATCCCGAACGCAAATTTTTAGCAACGGAGGGCCGGCTATGAACACCATGAACGACCGCCTCCTGTACAGCGTCTACTTCGCGCCGCGGGGCGTGGTGCGCATGACGCTGATGGGCCAGACCATCGCGGCGCGGCACCTGAGCCCGTTCGACCGGCTGATCGGCATCGTGGGCGAGGCCGGCTCGGGCAAGAGCATGCTGGTCAAGGGCATGTTCCCCGGGCTCGAGATGACCAACGACGACAACGGCGTCAACGTGCGCCCGCTGCCCATCCTGTCGGTGGACGAGGGCGGCTTCTTCAGCCCGCACACCTACCACATGGACATCCGCTTCGAGTCGGCATTCACTCAGATGGGCGTACTGGCCGAGGCGGTGGAGGCCGCGCTCAGGCTCGGCAAGCGGGTGGTGGTGGAGCACTTCGACCTGCTGAGGCCCTTCATCTCGTTCAACGCCGAGCTGCTGATCGGCGTGGGTGAGGAGATCCTGGTCACGCGGCCTACGATCTTCGGCCCCCACCCCGCCGACATCGCCGAGATCGTGTTCCGCTCGATCCGCTACCGAAAGATGGCGCACACCGCCGAGGACCTGTCCGAGCGCGAGCTCGTCAACCAGACGCAGCTGCGCTTCCAGCACGGCGACGTGCGGCATGGATTCGTGCTGGAATTCGACGAGCGCCCGCCGATCGATATCGCGAAGATCGAGGCCTATGTGCTTTCGCAAATCGCGCTCGATTTGCCGGTTTCATTCCGCGACGAGAACCACATCATGTTCGGCGACACGGCGCACATATGCACCGGGCCGCGCATGCATGTGCGCTCCACCGGCGAGATCGAGGGGTTCCGCATGGTGCCCGAGATCAAGTACGATCCGATGTCGGAGAAGCACCTGCTGGTGGGGCTGGTCGGGGGCGTCGATCTCAACGACGTGAGCGACCTCAACCGGATTAAGGGGTATGACTAAACCGAGGCAGCACAAGACCCTCCGGCGGGACCGCGTCAACCGGGCGCTGGAGCGCATATTCGACCACCCAATGACCGTCGTGGAAGCGCCGATCGGCTACGGCAAGACCACGGCGGTATGGGATTTTCTCGCGCTCAGGGGAACGCCGGTCGTCTGGACCTCGTTTTACCCCGAGGACGACACGGCGCAGTCGTTTTGGGCGCGCTTCGCGGCCGAAATCGGCAAGCTCGACGAGGCGGCGGGCCGTCGTCTGCGGTGCCTCGGCGTGCCTTCCGACGCGCCGCAGACGGCGGCGATGATCGCCATCATCGATGGGATAGATTGGAGACCCGACACCGCGATCGTCGTCGACGACTTCCACCTGGCAAGGGACATGAAGCTGACCACGCTGTTCCGGCGCTTCGTCACCGAGCTGCCGGGCAACCTGCACATCGTCCTCCTGACCCGCGACACCTCGAACCTCGACGTTGCAGAGCTGGCCGCCAAGGGACTATGCAGCATCCTGCCCCAACGCACGCTGCGCTTCACCGACGGGGAACTGCGGGCCTACTGCGCACTGATGGGCTTTCGCCCCGGCGAGGAAGCGCTGAAAAGGGTCGCAACATACACGGACGGCTGGATCTCGCTGGCATACCTGATTTTGCTCGGGATCGAGCAGGGCATCCCGGTGGGCGGGGGCAGCGCCATCGACGAACTGGTGGAACAGGTGCTCTACAAGGCCTACGACGAGCCGATTCGGCGATTTCTCAGGCGCGTGTCCGTGATGGACGCCTTCACGGCGGATCAGGCGCGCTTCGTGACCGAGGAAGCATGCGCCGGGGACATCCTCAGGCGGTTACGCCGGGAAAACGCCTTTATCTCCTATGACGAGCCGGCGGACTTGTACCGCATCCACAACGTGCTGCTGGATTTCCTGCGCCTAAGGCAGGACGATGCCGAGCGAGCGCCGCTCTACCGGCGCGTGGGCGAGTGGCACCTTCAGCAAGGGGCGGTCAAGCCCGCCTGCGCCTGCCTCTGCCGCGCCGGGGAGGTGAAACGCGTGCTTTCCCTGCTCGACGACGAGGACGCCATCACCAACGATTCCGCCGAATTCGACGGCGCGCTCGACATGTTCGCCGCGGCGCCCCGCACATTGCTGCTTAAGTACCCGCTCGCCTGCCTGCAATACGTCGTCATGCTGCTCTTAAGCGGCGGTAGCGAGGCGCCAGGGCATGCCGTGGCGCTTCTGGACGCGCTGCAGGCGCATTATGAGTGCGCCGCGGACATCGATTCCAGCCGCCGCAGCCGCGTGCTCTCGGAGATCAGCACCGCGCGCGTGTTCGTCGTGTTCAACGACGCGCACAAGATGGTGGCCTGCACGAACGAGGCGCTTCGGCTGCTTGGAGGCGGCAGCTCCCGGCTGATTCGGCGCGAGGGCGAGTTCACCTTCGGCTGCCCGCACTTTTTGTACACCTACTACCGGGAGCCGGGCCGGCTGCGCGAGACAGCCTCATACATGGCCGCCGAATTCCCCGCGTTTTCGCGGCTGGCGAACGGCTGCGGCACCGGCTGCGACTACGTGACGCTGGCCGAATATGCGCTCGAGACCGGCGACTGGCCGGCGGCGGAGCTGAACGCTTTCAAGGCGATCTACAAGGCGCATAGCATGGGCCAGACCGGCATCATCCTGTGCGCTGGGCTGACGCTCGCACGGCTGTACATCCACCAGGGCAGGATCGGCGAGGCGCTCGGCCACCTGCGCGGGCTGCGCGCCGACGTGGAGCAAGAAAACCGCGCCGTCTACAACACCACGCTGGATCTGATCGAGGGCTATGTCCACGCATGCCTGATGCGACCGGACGGCATCCCCGAGTGGCTGCGCACCGGCGACATGTCCCCGGCCCGCTTCATGTATCAGGGCATGGCGTTCAACTACATCGTCTACGGCAAGGCCGTGCTGCTGTCGAAGGATTTCCTGCGGCTCGAGATGCTAACCGAAACCCTCCCGCAATACTTCGGCATCCTGCGCAACCAGCTGGGTCTCGTGCACAACCAGATCCTCGGCGCGGCGGCCAAGTACCGGTTGTACGGCATGGAGGTGGGTTCGGCGGCGCTGCGGGCGGCGCTCGACATCGGCCGAACCGACCGGCTGATCCTGCCCTTCGCGGAGTACGCCCCGGCGATCCTCGACATGATGCGCCGCGTCGCCTGCGACGCATACACCCAGTCCGTGCTCGCGGCCTGCGAACAATATGCAAGCAGCCTGAGCCGCGCTCCGCAAGCCGCCACTTTGCCGACGCCGCGCGAGCTCGAGGTGCTGCGCCTGACCGCCGAGGGCCTGCGTCGGGATGAAGTCGCGGCGCGGATGTTTGTCTCCCCGGGTACGGTCAAGGCGCACTTGGAGAACATCTACCGCAAGCTCGGGGTCAGCGGCAAGACCGCGGCGCTGAAGAAGGCGCAGATGTTGAAAATCCTCTGATCTCCCGCCGCAAAATATGCCGTTCGGCATATGTTCCTTGACGGCAAATCCGTTTATCATCAAGGGATGAAGCGAAGGAGGCGATTCATCCATGACAAAGCGGATTCTGTCGATGTTGTTGTGCCTCATGCTGTGCGTAGCGCCGCTGGCTGCGCAGGGCGAAGGCGCGGCCAATCGGGTCGCGGCGGCGGCTCGAACCGAGCTGTGGAAGGCCATCTCAGGCGGCGCGGGCAGCGCCACGGTGGCGGTGATGGACGACGGTGAGATCGTATACGCGCAGACCTTCGGCATGCGCGACCGGGCGCGTTCGATCCCCGTCGACGCGCATACCCAGTTCAACATCGCCTCGATCAGCAAGGTGTTCACCGCCGCGGCGATCCTGATGCTGTGCGACGAGGGGAAGGTCGCGCTTGACAGGCCGGTCACAGCCTACCTGCCCGAATTCACGATGGCCGACGAACGCTACACGGACATCACGGTGCGCATGCTGCTCAACCACGCGTCCGGCCTGCCCGGTTCGATCATGAAGGACGCCCTGGGCTCGGTGAAGTATGACGGCTACATCGGCCGGACGCTCGAGGTGCTGGCCGACAGCGGTCTCAAGCATGCGCCGGGGGAACTGAGCGTCTACTGCAACGACGCCCTGACGCTGGCCGAGGCGATCATCGAGCGGGTTTCGGGTGTGTCCTACGGCGAGTTCCTGCATGCGCGTATTTTCCAGAAGGCGGGCATGGCGGACACGAGCTGCAACTTCCGGGAAAACAACGAGAACATCGCCCTTCACTACGACCACCAATCGGGCGCGGCCTTGCCGGCTGAGTACGTGCATGCGCGGGGATCCGGCGGACTCTCCTCCACCGCCGAGGACCTGTGCCGATTCGCCCGGGCGATCTTCGAAGGCGGTTTGCTGTCCGAGGCGGCGCTCGCGGAGTTTCAAGCGCCGCAGTTCGCGCCCGGGACCGTGCCCGAGGGGCCGGCCTTCTACCAGTTCGGGCTGGGCTGGGACTTCGTCTCGCTTGAGCGGTTTGAGGATCAGGGCATTCGGGTGTTCGCGAAGAATGGAGGCAGCGCCCAGTTTTCATCCCAGCTCTACGTCGCGCCGAAACAGCGGCTGGCGGTGGCCCTCTCGGTCACCGGCAGCGCCGATGTAATGGGTATCTGCGACGTGATCCTGCAGGCGCTGCTGGAGGAAAAGGGCTTGGTAAAGTCCGATCCGCACAGGGCTGCGCTCCCGCCCGCATCTGCCCCCATCCCAGCGGGTGTGCTCGGCTTCGAGGGATACTATGGGACGAACAGCAGCGTCGTCCGGGTGGCGTTCGACCGCGACGCGAACACGCTGTCGTACAGCGTGTTCGACGGCGAGGACTTCGTGTTGCGAGCGAGCTACCCCTATCGGGCGGATGGCTTCTTCCACAGCGACGGCGGCCGGCTGGCCTTCGCGGAATCGGACGATGTAAAGTACCTGATGGCCTATCCGCGGGGAGGCCGGAGGGGCATGGTCATCGCCCAGGCGCTGCCGCCGGGCACCCCGACGACGGAGACGGCGTTCGAGGCCAGGAAATGGATCGCCTGGGTGCCCGCAAACTTGAGCGCCACCGAATTCGAGGGCTTTATGGCGGCGACCGGGCTGATTCCGGGCCTTCCCGGCTATATCTACTACCGGAACAACGAGGCCCTGAACGGCGATACCGCCTACGTTCCCTGCGCGATCAGCGGGCCGCGCACCACCCGGATGTGCCTGCGCAACGCGGCGGATCTGGCTGAGCCCCGTATCGTGGAGGAGAACGGCAAGCTGATGCTCAAGGTGAACGGCTTCCTGTTCACGGACGCAAACGACGTCGTCGATCTGGCCGAAGGCGAGCGCGTTTCGATCCCGGAGAGCGGGCGCAACGCAGCCCGCCGAATCACGAAGGACGCGGTGCTCACCTGCGACATACCCGAAGGCGGCCGGTTGCTGATCTTTGCGCCGGACTTGCTGCCCGCCTACGACAGCCTGATGCGGGGACCCGCCGAGATGGTGGTGCATACGGGCGCGTATGTGGTGTTCATTGGGGCGGCGGGGGATGGGTTTGAGCCCAAATTGTCCGAGGCGGGCCGATGAAAGATCGGCCCGCCAGCGCGTAGAAGAACCCGCTTTTTATGCAACAAAAAGCAGGTTCTTCTGCGCCCCGAGACGCCGTCTGACGGCGGTGTCTCCGTATTTCAGGGCATCGGGGGACACCCGTCACGCTTGCACGGAGATATGCCGGTTGCTCAGCGCGACTTGAGCGCCTTGTCGAGCGCGGCCTGGCCGATCTCCTGCGCCTCATCCAGCGCTTCCTGCGCGGAGATGCCCTCGACCTCGACCAGGTCGGTGGCGATGCGCAGCGCGTCGAAGATGGCGTTGCCCGTGGGGTCGAGGATCGTCGGGATGCCGATCTCGGACGCCTGCTTGAGCGGCACCAGCACCTGCGGGTTCTGCTCCGCATACGCCTTGAACGTCGGGTCGTCCTGCGCCGACTTGCGCACCGCGATGTAGCCGGTCTTCATCGACCAGCGCGCGGTGTTCTGCGTGTTGGTCATGAAGGTCACGAAATCGAACGCGCCCTGCTTGGCCTCTGCCGGCGCACCCGCGAGCACCACCAGCTGCGTCGCCTCCACGACCGCCGCGCCCTTGTTGCCGCCCATGCCCGGCTGGATGTGCGCGGCGATGCGGCCAAAATCCAGATCGCCCTGGTCGCCCGCCGAGCCGGTGTAGCCCGCCGCGCGCCCCTGCATCACGTCGTCGATCGTCGCGTACCAATACTCCCAGCCCTGGCCGGTGGAGTGCACGCGCATGATGCCCTCCTCATGGATGGCCTTGCGGATCAGCTCCCACGCCTCGACCCATTCGGGGGTGTTGACGAGCACCTGCGTGCCGTCCTCACTCAGCAGCTTGCCGCCGTTGGCATACGCGATGTCCATCAGATTCCAGTAGCCCCACATTGGCTCCCAGCCGTAGTAGGTCGTCTTGCCCGATTCGTCCTTCTTCGTGATCTTGCGCGCCGCGTCGACGAGGCCTTCCCAAGTGTTCAGCGCCTCCTCGGCGTCGATGCCCGCCTGCGCGAACGCAGCCTTGTCGTAGTACAGCACCTGCGTCGTGCCCTGCAGCGGCAGCGCGTACAGCGCCTCGCCGTAGCGGCCCTGCTCGCGGAACGCTTCAATCACGTCGTCGCTCTTGTAGTCCGCGCTCGCGTCGATGTAGGGCTGCACGTCCTCGAGCACGCCCTTGAGCGCCAGGTTATTGACCTGGCCGTACTCCAGCACCGCCAGCGCCGGCGGGTTGCCCCCCGCGATCGGGGCCTGGATGTTCTGGAACGTCTCCGTGTAGCTGCCCTGCGTGGTGCCGACGACCTCGTACTTGTCCTGCGACGCGTTGAACTCGGCGATCAGCTGTTGCATCAGCTCGCCCGTCGGTCCGCCCAAGCCGTACCAGAACTCGACCTGCACCTTCTCCGCCAACGCCACGCTGCCCATACCCAGCAGCAAGGTCACCGCCAGCAATACCGATAGGAACCTCTTCACATCTATTTCCTCCCTTCATATCTAAGCGCTCGCGCGCCAACCATTACCCCTTTACCCCGGTATCTGAGATGCCCTGGATGAACCATTTCTGCGTGAGGAAGAACAGCCCCATCAGCGGCAGCACGGTGAACGCACTTGCCGCCATCACGTAGGCCCAGCGGATGCCGTACGCGCCGCCCTCGATGAAGTACAGCCTGAGGCCCTGCGAGATCAGGTACTTTTCGGGCCGCGTGGTGATCAGCGACGGCCACATGTAGTTGTTGTAGTTGGCGACGAAGGACAAAAGGCCCATTGTCACGAACGACGGCTTGGCGATCGGGAACAGCACATGCCACAGCGTGTGCCAGTGCCCGGCCCCCTCCGACCACGCGGCCTCGACCAGGCTGCGGTTCACCTGCAAGAACGCCTGCCGGATCAGGAAGATGCCGAACATGTACACGCAATTCGAAATGATCAGCCCGGTGTAGCTGTTGAGCAGCCCCATCTTCGCCAGGATGATGTAGCCGGGCACATAGGTCGCAGCCGCCGGCAGCATGTTGGTGGCCATAATCAGCGCGAACAGCGCGTTCTTTCCGCGAAAGCGCAGCTGCGTGAGCGCGTAGGCGATCAGCGCGGTGTTGACGAGCTGAATCGCGACGATGCCGAGCGCGGTCCCGAGCGAGTTCAAAATGTAGCGGCCGAACGGCGCGCCGTGGTAGGCCGCGATAAAGTTGCTCCATTCCCATGTCTCGGGCAGCAGGCGCGGCGGGAACGCGCGCACCGCCTCGTTGGTCTTGAGCGCGCTCGACAGCATCCACAGAAACGGAAACGCCATCGCAAAGGTCAGCGCGATCAGCAGCGCCTGCAGCGCGGCTCTTCGCGCGAGCCGCGCGCCGCCGCGGCGGACGGACGAGCCGTGCGCGCGCGTTACTGGTAGTTGACCCATTTTTTCGCCCCCCAGAATTGCATCACGGACAGCACGACCGTAAGCCCCATCAGCACCGCCGCGACCGCCGTGGCCTCGCCCATGTTGTAGTTTTCAAACGCGTACTGGTAGTACAGGTACAAAAGCGTGCGCGTCGCGCCCGCCGGTCCGCCCTGCGTCAGGATCTGGATCTGGTCGTACGCCTGGAGCGAGGTGATCGTCAGCATCACCAGCAAAAAGAAAGTCGTCGGCGATATGCCCGGGAGGGTCACGTGCCGAAACCTGTTCCAGGCGTTCGCGCGGTCGATCTCGGCGGCCTCGTAGAGTTCCCTCGGCACCTTCTCGAGCGCCGACAGGTAGAAGATCATCGCGTAACCCAGGCTCTTCCAGACGGTCACGATCGACACCGAAATAAGCGCCGTGGCGCGGCTGGACAGCCACTTCGAGGGGGTGATGCCCACAAAGCCCATGAGGTAGTTGAGCATGCCGGTGTCTGGCTGGAACAGCCAGATCCACACGATCGAGACGGCGACCGTGGGCGTCACCCAGGGCGAAAAGACCATCGCGCGGTAGAATGCCTTGCCGGCGAAGCGCTTCTGGAACAAAAGCGCCAGCATAAGCCCCAGCGCGACCGACGGCAGCACCGTATACACCGCGAACAGCAGCGTGTTGCTCAGCGCCCGGCCAAAATCGCGGCTCTTCAGCACGCTCAGGTAGTTCTCGAGGCCGACCCAGTTGTACTTAGGGCTGATGTAGTCCCAGTCGGTCAGGCTGATCGTCAGCGACCGGATGATCGGGTAGATCCAGAAGACCACCATCGGGATCATCGCCGGCAAGACGAATAGCAACGCCGCCTTCCCGTCGCCGCGGCGCGCCATGGCGCGCGGCGTCCTCGCATGCCTCATCATCGGCACATGCCTCCTTCCTTTATCTCCTCGACTCTTTTAAGAATCCCGCGACGATCACCAGCAGTACGGCGCTGATCGGCAGCGCGGCCAGAATCGCGACCGCCTGCAACTGGGGCAGCGCCTGCTCGGAAAACAGCAGCCCGATGGGCAACAGCACAAAAAGCCCCGCCCAGAACGCCTTCACCCCGCGGCCCGACTCCCCGTCCGGCCTCGGGTTTTTGTAAGAATACGCGGCCATCACCATGGTCGCCGCGTCGAACGTGGCTGCGTAGAACAGCACCATCGCAGCGATCAGCGCGATCAGCGCAAGCTCCGGCGCGGGCAGCGTGCGGATGATCTCCAAAATGACCTCGGCCTGGGGCGCGCCCTGCGCGAGCCGTTCGGCCACGTGAAGCCTTCCGGCGACCTGCAGGCGCAGCCCGTAGTGGCCGAACACGCCAAACACGGTGAACGTGCCCAGCAGCCCGGCGGCAAGCCCGCCCAGGATCACCTGCCGGATCGTCCGGCCCTCCGAGATGCGCGCGATGAAGAAGGGCGTCGCCACGCACCAGGCGATCCAATACGCCCAGTAGAATACGGTCCAGCTCTGCGGAAAGGCCATGCCGCCGCCTTCATGCGCCGTCAGACGCAGCGGATCGAGCCAGGTGGCCATGCGCAGGAAGTTGCTCGCCATGTTGCCCAGCGCCGTGATCGTGGTCTCGATCAGGTAGATCGGATCCGAGCCCAGCAGGAACATGCACGCCAACAGTACGCACGCCCCGATGGCCAGCTTCGACAGCCGGGACGCGCCCTTGAACCCGAACACGACCGCCGCGGTGTAGATCAATGCGATGACCAGCAGCACGGCGATCGTCATGCCCTTCGACTGTTTAAGGCCGAGCGCGCTGCTCAGCGCCAGCGTAATCAGCGGCGTGGACAGCGAAAACGTGGTCGCCGTGCCCGCCAGCAACCCGAACGCGCTGAACAGGTCGATCGCCTTGCCCAACGCGCCGTCCGCCCGCGCGCCAATCACCGGCCGGCACGCCTCGCTCAGCCGTTGGCGAGAACGGCCCTTGACGTAGAACATGTAGCCATACGCGGCTGCGGGCAGCAGGAAGAACGACCAGGGAATCGCGCCCCAGTGAAACATCGGGTAGGTGGACGCCCACAGGTGGCGCTCCCCGAGCGAAAGCGACGCCGCGTCGAGCGGCAGCGCCGTGTAGTAGAACGCCCACTCGTGCAGCGCGAAGAACAGAATGTCGGCCGCCATGGTGGAGGTGAACACCATCGCGCCCCAGGAGAAATGGCCGTAGCGCGGCTTTGCGAGGCTGCCCAGCCGGATCGCGCCGCGCGCGGAGAAGGCCACATACAGCGAAACCCCAAAGAACAGCAACCCCAGCACCAGGTAGTACCAGCCGAACGCGTGGGTGACCCACAGCCGCATAGCCTCGATCACCGCGCGGCTGTGCTCCGAGAAGACCACGAGCAGGGCGCTCAGCAAAACGATGGCGCAAAGCGGGATAATCAGGATGCCCTTGTCGATCTTGGGGGTTCGCATGGGGTACCTCCCTGTACGCAATCGGCACGCGAGGGGCTTTTAGTCGTCTGCTTTTTGCGCCGCAAACGCCCGGCGCATGGCCTGAACGAGCTGGCGGGCGCGCGCGACCAGCGTCCGCGCGTCGTCGCCCATCTCGGAAAACACCGCCCGCTCGGCCGCGTCCAGCTCGCCCAGCAGCGCCTCCGCGTACGCGCGCCCGGCTTCGGTCAGGCTGACAATGCGGCTCCTTTGATCCACGGTGTCGCGTTGGCGGGCGATGAGCCCGCGCGCCTCCAAGGTATCGAGCGTCGAGTTGACCGTCTGCTTTGACAGCGCCAGTTTGTCCACGATCTGGCTGGGCGTGCAGGCCTTGCCGATCACGTCGATGGCGTACAGCGTAAACAGGATGTTCCCGGTGATCCCGCGCTCGCGCGCCCACTCGTAGTACATGCGATCCATCGCAAACCAGTCGTCGTACCACGCGTCGATCAGCTGCCTCATCGGGGAATTGTGATCCAAATCGTCATCTCCCCCCCCCACGGCAATTTAGTCCGAAATCAGACTTAATGCATTATACCATATACTTGGCGGAACTGTCAACAATTTGGATAATTATTTCCGAAATCGGACGAGGCGCGCACCGATAGGTAAAGGATCTGCCGCGCCGCATTTTGAACAAAATGTGGCAACTACCTTATTTTTCTAAAACAGGTTGACATTTGGCCGCATGCGCGTATACTGATTGACATAAGTCAGCAATTGACTTTCGCCAGTCAGGCGACGACGACCGGCCGGCGCGGGAAGGAGAGAAAGCATGGCGCGTATCAGCAAGCCCCCGGAGGAACGTCGGCAGGAGTTGATTGACGCGGCAAAGGCGCTGTTTGAAGCGCAGGGATATGAGCAGACGACGGTGGGGGACATCGTCAAGCGCGTCGGCGTCGCGCAAGGCCTGTTTTACTACTATTTCCGGTCAAAGCAGAAGATCTTCCTGGCCGTGATCGACCAGTTCATCGAAGCGCGCATCGGTGAGCTGACCGCCTTCCTGCGCGATACGCAGGTTCCGCCGCTTGAGCGCGTGCGCAACCTGATGCAGGTATTGATGCGCTTTCTGCGCGAGATGGAGGCCCTATATCCGAGAAACCGGGCGGGCATAGCCATGGAGATGTACGCCATCATGCACAACCACGTTAGCGAGGTCATGGAGCCGATGGTGACCGAGCTGCTGAAGGAGGCCGCCGCGCAGGAACTCCTGCTTGCCCCGTTCCCCGAACGCCTGGCCCGGTTCTTCATCGCGGGGTTCATCGGGGTCGAGGGCATGTCCGACGCGCCCAAGGCGGATGAAATGATGGAGCTGATCCTGTTTGTACTGGAGCAGCTTTTACACATCCCCAAGCAGGCATTGAAAGCGGGCGAATGACCCGCCGGGAGGAGTGGACTTGTGGGCGACATTATCCTGAAGGACGTGTGCAAGAATTATCAGATTGGCGAAATGGCGATCCAAGCGGTGGACAGCGTGAACTTCACCGTGCACATGGGTGAATTCGCCGTGGTGGTGGGGCCGAGCGGCGCGGGCAAAACCACCGTGCTCAACCTGTTGGGCGGCATGGACCGCGTGACGAGCGGCCAGATTCTGGTGGACGGGCGCGACATCGCGGTTATGAACGACAGGCAGCTCACCCTGTACAGAAGGTACGACGTGGGTTTCGTGTTCCAATTCTACAACCTGATGCCCAATCTGACGGCGCTTGAGAATGTGGAGCTGGCGCGCCAGGTGTGCAAAAACCCGCTGGACCCCCGGGAAATGCTGGAGCGCGTGGGGCTGTCGGATCGCATGGACAACTTTCCGGCGCAATTGTCGGGCGGCGAGCAGCAGCGCGTCGCCATTGCGCGGGCGCTGTGCAAAAACCCGACGCTCTTGCTGTGCGACGAGCCCACCGGCGCGCTGGACTCGGAGACCGGGCGCATGGTGCTCACGTTGCTGCGCGATGTCGGGCGCGACATGGGCAAGACCCTGATAATCATCACCCACAACGCCGCGATCATGCCGGTGGCGCAGCGCGTGATCCGCATGAAGAACGGCGGCATTCGCGAGGTAACCGTCAATGAAACGCCGGCGGCGATGGAGGAGATTGTGTGGTGAAGCAAAGAGGCAAAACCGCCCCGCTCTTGCGCAAGCAATTGCGCGATCTCAAGGGGGGATGGAAGTCCTTTCTGGCCATTCTGGTCATCTGCGCGTCGGCGGTGATGCTGTACGTGGGCATCGACGCCACCTGGCGCTGCATCGAGATCGACCTCGATCGCCAGTTTGAGCGCAGCAACATGGCCGACCTGTGGGTGCGGGGCGAATTGAGCGACCGCACCGCGCGCGACATCGAGGCAATCGCCGGCGTCCTCACGGCGCAGCGGCGCGCGTCGGCGCAGTTCGAGGCCAAGGAACTGCTCGATGAGCCGGACGTGACGCTGGTCACGAACGACGGCGATCCCGCCGTCTGCGTACCGCTCTTGCGCGAGGGTTCGCCGCCCTCCGGGAAAAACGAGTGCATGCTGGGGCAGCGGTTTGCCCGGGCGCACGGACTTAATCCGGGCGATACGCTGCGGCTCTCCCAGGGGGATCGGGTGCTCGAGCTTAAGATCGCCGGCCTCGGCGCAATGCCGGAGTTTGTCGTGGCCAGCGACGGCGACGAACTCGCGCCCTCGCCGCTGAAAAAGGGATACGCCTATGTGCCGCGGGACACCCTGAGCTTTCTCCCGTTTTCGGAGATTGCCCTGACGATCGCCGAGCAGGCGGACCTCGGCGTCGTCAAGGCGTCCATTCGCTCGCTGCTCGCCGACCGTCAGACCGTGGTGATCGAGCGGGACGACGTGTTCGGCATCAAGATGGCCATGGAGCAGGCACAGCAGATTCGCGCGATGGGCGTCATCTTCCCGCTCGTGTTCTTCGTCATCGCCGCGCTGATCACCTGGACGACGATGAACCGGCTCGTGGAGAGCCAGCGCCTTCAAATCGGCTCGCTGTTCGCCATGGGCTATGGCCGGCGCGATCTGACGTGGCATTACGCCGGCTATGGGCTGCTGATCGCGGTGCTGGGGTCGCTGGTCGGCTTTGCGGGCGCGCGCTACGCCATCGCCCCGATCTTGATGAGCTTCATCAATTCGACGTATGCGCTGCCGGACGCGGTGCCCTACATGTCCCCCCTCGTCTTATTGGCGGTGGCCCTCGTGCTCATGGCCGTCACCGGCGGCGCCAGCATACTGAGCGCGCGCGCCGCGCTTTCGCAGGCCCCGGCGTCGCTCCTGCGGCCCAAGCCGCCCGGCAGGGGAAAGCGTATCTTTCTGGAGAACATGCGCGCGCTCTGGCGGCGCGTGCCGTTCAGCGAAAAGATGATCCTGCGCAACATGTTCCGCAATCCGGTTCGGTTCTTGATGGGCCTGATCGGCGCGCTGGGCTGCTCGGCGCTGATGTTGGCCGGCTTCGGCCTGCGCGATTCCGTCGATTACGTCCTGGTCAATCACTACACGCGCACCATGCACTACGACGCTCGTGTAAATCTGGAAGACGACGCCCCCGTGAACTATGCCCAAAGCGTGGCGCTGCGCGCCGGCGCGGCCGAATGCGAGGCGCAAATGATCGAGAGCGCCGAGATCTTCGTCGAGGGGACGTGGCGGGTGAAGCATATCTATGTGCTCTCCGACGGCCACGATATGATCCGCTTGAGCGACGGGTCGGGCGCGCGCGTGACCCTGCCGCCCGAGGGGGCCGCGCTGACGCGCAAGGCGGCGGAGGACTATGGGCTGACGCTAAGCGACGAGCTGCGCATGCGCATGCCCGGCGGCCGCGCGGTTGCGGCGCAGATCGCGCGGATTGTGGACCTGCAGCTCGATCAGGGCGTCTACATGACGCGCAGCGCCTGGGAGAAGCTGAATCTCAAACCCTTTACGCCCACGGCCGCGCTGCTGCGCGGGGACGGGCTGAAGCTCGACGCCGCGAAGGACATGGACGGCGTAATCAAGGCGCGCACGCTGAGCGAGGAGCGGGATACCGGGCAGGCGACGCTTGCGATTATGAACGTGGTCGTGCTGCTGCTCGTGGTGTTTTCGGGCGTGCTGGAGTTGCTGGTGTTTTACAATCTGGGACAGCTCAATTTTTCCGAGCGAATACGCGAGCTGGCGACGCTCAAGGTGCTCGGCTTTACGCCGCGGGAGATCAAGAAGCTGGTGCTCCGGGAAAACATCGTCATTACGATGATGGGACTGCCGCTGGGCCTGGTGCTGGGGCCGTTCTTGCTGGAGGTGCTGCTCACCTACGGGCTGCCGAATACCATTCAGTTCGTGCCCCATTTGAGCGTCCCAAGCTGGCTGTACACCACCTGTATCACCATTGCCTTCGCGCTGATGGTCAACTGGATGCTGGGCTCGAAATTCAGGCGGATCGACATGGTCGAAGCGCTCAAGAGCGTGGAATGAAAAGGAGATAGACATATGCGTGCATTTGCGAAAAACCTTTTGTCGCTGGCGGCTCTTCTGATCTTTACGGTGCTTATGGGCGGCTCCGCGCTCGCCGAGGGCGCTGTGCCCGCGCAATCGGGCTTTTCCGCCAAGGGCGTCGTCGAAGCGCCCGACCCCGTCACGGTGCTCGCGCCGATGGGCGGTCAGGTCGAAGATTTCGCCTGGATCCCGGGCGATCGGGTGGCTGAGGGCGATCTGGCGTTCCCGATTCGTCCGACGCAGGTAATCGCCCCCTTGGGCGGCGCGATCGTCGGCCTGCGCGCGAAGCCGGGCGACCTGGCCGCGAGCGTTCGCGCGCAGTACGGCGCGCTGTGCTACGTCGAGCGGGAAGACGTATGGCACATCGAGGCTTCGATCACCTCGACCTCGGACAAGGAAGAGACCCGCGACGTGCGCGTGGGCCAGGTGCTGCGCGTTCAGCACGGCACGGGCGACGACAAGGTGCGCGGCGAGGGTTCGGTCATCTCCGTGAACGGCAAGGAATTCGTGCTGGAGATCGAGCAGGGCGATTTTGAGTTTGAAGACAGCGTCAAGGTATACCTTGGCACCAGCAAGGACAACGCCAGCGCGGATCAGATCGGCAGCGGCAAGATCGTGCGCGCGGGCGCGCTGCCCGCGGTGGGCGAGGGCGTCGTGGCGTCGGTGCTGGTTTCGGAGGGTGAAAAGGTGGTGCGCGGCCAGCCGCTGTTCATCCTGGACGGCGCAGACGCGCGCTACGGCGCCGGCGCACAGGCGCAGCCGGAGGTGCGCTTCCCGCGCTCGGGCGTGATCGGAGAGGCGCTGGTCGGAGCGGGCCAGTTCGTTCGGCAGGGGCAGGCGGTCATGACCCTGTGGCCGGCGGACGCGCTGACGGCCGTGCTGGAGGTCGACGAGCTGGACATCGCCAAGGTGCGCGTCGGCGACAACGTGCGCGTCCATGTGGACGCCTACGCGCAGGAGCGCGCAGGCACCGTGCGGGAGATCCGCCCGGTCGGGCGGGTGGTGCTGGACACCACCAAGTTTCTCGTCGAGGTGTCGTTTGAAAAGTCCGACGACCTGATGATCGGGATGCACGTGACCGGGTACTGGGACTGACCGGCGCATGATCGCGCGATCATCCGCGCAAAAAGGGGCCGCGGCGAGCGGGTATCATACGCTCGCCGCGGCTCCTTTTGCATATCCTATTCGGCGTAGTTGTCGAAATAGCCCTGCACCAGCACGACCGGGGTGCCCTTGTCGCCGCTGCCCGAGGTCAGGTCGCAGAGCGAGCCGATCAGGTCGGTCAGCCGGCGCGGCGTGGTGCCCTGGGACGCCATGCTGCCCACGAGGTCGGCCTGCTTGTTGCGGATGTAGTCCGAAATCGCGGCCTTGAGCGCCTCGCCGGACAGGTGTTTGAACTCGTTGTCGGCCAGGTACTTGAGCTTGACCTCGCTGGGCTGGCCTTCCAGTCCCGCGGTGTAGGCGGGCGAGACCACCGGGTCGGCCAGTTCCCAAATCTTGCCCACCGGGTCCTTGAACGCGCCGTCGCCGTAGACCATCACCTCGACCGCCTTGCCGGTCGCGCCCAGCAGCCCCTGCTGAATCCGCTCGACCACCGGCATGCAGTCGCGCGGGAACAGCTTGACGGACTGCTCGGTCGCCTTGTTCGAGCCCAGCAGGCCGTAATGTTCATTAAAGCCGCTGCCGCCTATCGGCGCGGTCAGGATGTCGGACAGGCAATACACCGTCTCGGCGCCCGCCGCGGTGAGCAGCCTGCGCGAGCGCGCCCGGCTGTGGATGTCGCAGCAGAGCACCGACTTTGTATAATTCAGGATGGCGCGGCAGTCGTTGGCGAACACCACCTCCGCCTCGCAGCCCGCGGCCTCGATCAGCCCCTTGTAGTATTCGACATAGTCCACCCCGGTGAACGGGTGCTTGTAATAGCCGAACAGCGCGCGGTAGCGTTCCTCGCTGAGCACGTCGGTCCACGGGTTGATCCCCGCTTCGTCGAGCATGTCGGGATCGATCAGGTGGTTGCCCACCTCGTCCGACGGGTAGCTGAGCATCAGCACGACCTTTTTGACGCCCGCCGCAATGCCCTTGAGGCAGACCGCGAAGCGGTTGCGGCTCAGGATCGGGAAGATCAGGCCGACGGTCCGGTCGCCGAACTTGGCGCGGACGTCCCCGGCAATCTGATCGGTCGTGGCGTAGTTGCCCTGCGCCCGGGCGACCACGGCCTCGGTCACCGCGACCACGTCGCGGTCGTTCAATGCAAACCGCTCGGCGCGCGCGGCGTCCAGCACGCTGCGCACCACGATCTCAGCGATGTCGTCCCCCTCGCGGATGATGGGGGTTCGAATCCCCCTCGCCACGGTGCCTGTCAATCTCTCCACAAGATGCTCCTTTGCACGTCGACCGGCGGTCGCCCGCCGGATTCTGTTATGGCATCATAAACGCCGGATGATATTATAACAGATCAGGAGCGGTTTGGCAATGAATTTGCGCGATTGACATTTGCGCCGATGGGCAGGGCCGCGCCGGAAAAATTCCCCTCCAAGGAGGGGAATGGGGGGAGCCGCCCGTCAAATGCCGGTTCCTTCAGCCTCCTGCGCGGTGATTTCGCGCATTGCGTCCCACTTTTTCTCCATATCCGCGACCAGCTTGAACTGCGTGCGGCAGCGGTCGAGGTTGTGCGCCGGGCGGTGGATGCGGTAGTACACGTCGCCCGCCAGGTGATCGGTCAAAAAGCGGATGCCGCACTCGAACGTCATCAGCTTCGCGCCCAGCGGCAGCGTGTCGATCTCGGCTTGGGTCAAACTGTCGCCGCAGGCGCTCAAAAAGCCCCGCGCGTAGGCGCGGTAGTGCGGAAGCGACAGCCGCACCTTCGACAGGTCCCGCTCGTCCTCGGTCGCGGTCGACGCGCCGAAGCGGATCGAATCGCCGAAGTCGTTACCCGCGAGGCCCGGCATCACCGTGTCCAGGTCGATCACACACAGCGGCTCAAGGGTGTCCTCATCCAGCATCACGTTGTTGAGCTTGGTGTCGTTGTGGGTCACGCGTAGCTTAAGCGCGCCCCTCTTCAACATATCCAGCATCGCGCCGGCCTGTCCCGCCCGCTCGAGCGCGAACTCCAGCTCGGCGCGCGTGCCCTCGAGCCGCTTATGCGCGTTGGATTCGACGGCCTCGCGCAGCAGCCCCAGGCGGTTCACGGTGTCGTGAAAGCGCGGGATGGTCTCGGACAGGCTGTCCGCCGGGAAGTCCGAAAGGCGCTTCTGGAACCGCCCGAACGCCACGCCGCTTTGCAGAAAGTCGCGCTCATCCGCCGCCTGCTCGAGGCATACGCCGCCCTCGATAAATGCGTAGACACGCCAGCAATCGCCGTTCTCGTCGGTCAGATAATCCCGGCCATCGCGCGTTTCGATCAGCGTCAGCGCGCGGCGCGGGTCGCTCTCCAGGCGCTCCAGGTGGCGCGTGACCAGCGCGATGTTGCGCATCAGCGCGGGCACGTCGCGGAACACGTGCCGGTTGATCTTCTGCAGGATGTAGCGGCGATCGGCGGTCACCAGAAGGTAGGTCTCGTTGATGTGTCCGTTGCCGTAGCGCGCGCAGGATACCGGCGCGCCGTCCAGCGCGAATTCATAAGCGGCTTGTAGCATATTGGTCTCCTTCGATTAAGAAAGCATCCGGAAATCGAGGTTACGCGGCAGCTTCGCGGTGCGCCTGACCTCTTCGAGCAGCGCCGGCGTATACGCAATCCCCCGCGCCTTGGCCGCGCGCAGCGCCTCGCGCCTGAACCACAGAGCGATAAAGGCAAGCTCGCCCTCCTTGACCACCGAGAAGGTGCGCGCGAATTGGCGGTCCAGGAATGCGTCCTCGCCCATTTCGAGCGCGGCGAACGAGGCGTTGATCGACATCCGCTCGCCCGCCTGCAACGCTTCCGGCAATCCCCGGTAGAACGCCCATGCCTTCGCGTACTGCCCGGCGTCGTTGAGCAGCGCGAGGTATTCCTCGGCGTAGGCCCGTTCAGGCTCGGCGAGCGCGTTCACGGCGCGCTCCATGAAGGCAAGCGCCGCCTCGCGGTCGCCGTCCCGCGCCGCCGCGAACGACAGATTCCGCAGCGCCAGCGGCGCCTCCGCAAGCTCGGCGGCCCGGCTCCACGCGGCCTTCGCCCCCGCCCAATCCCCGTTTTCGTACAGCGCGTTGCCCGCGTGCGTCCAAAGCTGCGCGTCGTCCGGCCGCTCGGCCAGCGCCGCCTGACAAACCCGCAGCCATTCGGGCGCGGTCATGAAGCTGTCCGCGCCGGGGAAGCGCTCGCCCCTGAGCAGCGCCGCCCAGGGCGCTTGCTCGGGCCCGATCGTATGCGCCGGGAAGTCCAGGTGCTCGGGCAGCGCGCCCGGCGAGCGCATCTTCTCCAGCGCGCCCCAGCCGGTGCCCTCGTGCAGGATGCGCGTCACCGGGACGGTTGCGTACCGCTCGCAGCGCGCGTGCTCGCGCTCCACCGCTTCCGCCGGCAGGCAGTCGTCGATCAGCGCCTGCATGGCCTCGCGCGCCCGGTGGTACGGCCCCGAAAAGCGCTCATAGGGCGCGCGCGCGCCGCCGAACATCTGCGTCAGCGTGAACGTCTCCCCCGCGCCGATCGTGCCCGCGTGCTGCTGCGTGCGCCAGCAGCCGGCCTGGATCTCGACGTATGCGCCCTCGCCCGGCCGAGACAGGTGCTCCTGCCAGCGCTTGCCGCCCGCGTGTCCGCCCCAGCAGAACAGCTTGCGGTAGGGATAGTTGCCGGTCGAGCGCTCGTAGGTGATCCGCCCGTCCGCGTAAAGCGCGCTCTCGAACGCATGGCGCGCGTCGGCCGGGTTCTGAAAAAAGTATTCTTCCGCGTGGGGAATGCGCGCCGGATGGGTATGGTCTACGCCGTCGGGGAACGGAAAGGGCAGCGCGGCGTGCAGGAAGCGGCTCTCGCCGGGCGTTTCGCTCTCGGCCTGGACGATCACCTGGTCGGTGCCCGAGAATATGCGCAGGCCCTTATCCTCCGGCACGGCGGCGTTGGTCCACAAAAACAGCGGCGCGGCCTCGGGCCCACGGTTGTAGACGCGCATGTGGGCGGTCAGATGGGGCGCGCCGTCGTCTAGGTGGAAGTCAATCTGGAACGTCAGCCGCTTCATCCGCTCGTAGACGTACATGCGCACAAACCGCTGCCCGTCCGCCTCGCACTCGGCGAAGAACACATCCTCGCAGGTGAACGGAGTATGCCCGAAGTGGCCCAGGTTCCACTCGACGCCGCCCGAGAACCAGGCGTTGCGCAGCGCGAGATTGCCCATCTTGATCACCGGGTTGCAAAACAGCAGCTCCCGCCCTGCCCGCTTGTCGAACAGCGAATACAGCCGCCCGCCGAGGCCGGGCAGGAATACGGCCTTCAGGCGGTCGTTTTCCATTTCGACGGAGGGCACCGCGCGCTCCTCGGGGATCGGATCGTAGACGTCCTGCATGGCGTAGGGCAGCACCCGGAACCCGGTGTCCCTGGCAAAGCCGGGCGTCTCCCCGGCCAGCAGGCCCCCGTCCAAAATCGGCTTGTCCTCGGCCGCGCGGAAGGCCGGCAAGGGAGAGGCGCCCAGCACGCGCGCGGCGGGTAATATCAATTGCGTTTTCTCAATGCGCATTTCTGTTCTACCCCTTGATGCCGCCGGTGACGCCGGCGATGATTTTCTCGGACAGGAAGATGTATAAAAGGAACGTGGGCAAAAACACGATGATGACCGCCGCGAACATGCCGGCCCAGTCGCCGGTGTACTTCATCGAGTTGATCATCGAGTACAGCCCCACCGCCACCGGCCGCTGCGCGTCGGAATTGGCGAAGATCAGCGACATGAAGTACTCGTTCCAGATGTTGATGAAGTTGAAGATCGACACCGTGATGATGCCCGGCTGCGCCAGCGGCAGCATGATCTTCCAGAACGTTGCAATCGGCGAACAGCCGTCGATCGCCGCGGCCTCCTCGTAGGAGCGCGACAGGTTCGAAAAGAAGGCCAGCAGGAAGATCGTCGAGTAGGGCACGTTGATGCCCACGTACAGAAACACCATCAGCAGCCGCACGGTGATGTCCCGCTGGAGCAGCTGCATCCGCGACACCATGCCGAACAGCGGCAGGATAATCATCACCACCGGCACGCCCATCGCCGCCACAAAACCGCTTTGGATCGCGCGGTTTGCGAAGAACCGGAACCGCGACAGCGCGTAGGCGGCCGGCGCGGCCACGAGGATCAGCAGCACCGACGCGACCGTCGAGTAGGCCAGCGAGTTGGTGAAGAACACCGACACGTTTTGGCTGGTCCAGGCCTTGATGTAGTTCTCAAAGTGCAGCCCGGTCTTGAAGCGCAGCGCGCCGCCCTTGAAGATCTCCCTGGTGGTCGAAAAGCTGGCCGCAAAGATCCAGCCCACCAGCACGAAGGTGAACAGCACCCACAGCGTGAGGATGATGTAGCCCGGCAGCAGCCGAACTTGCGGGTGCGCGCCCTTCCCCTTTCGCCTCGCCATGCCCTCGCCCCCTCTCAATATTCCAGGTCGTCGTCGCGGATGACGCGGCTGATGATTAAAAACGCCACCACCACGCAGATGCCCAGCACCATGCCCACCGCCGCGCCCAGGCCCGCGTTGCGCTCGGTGACCACGTTGCCCGCGCCGAACACCTGCAGGTACAGGTACACCATGGGCGTGATCGTCTGCGTGTCGGCGGTGACGGTCGAGAACAGCTGCGACCAGACGAAGAAGCCCACCGAGCTGATCGACCACATCGTGAGGTTGGTGCGAAATACGCCCTTGATCAGCGGCAGGGTGATGTGCCTAAACTGGGCGATCCTGCTCGCTCCGTCGATCGACGAGGCCTCGTAGTACTCGGGCGGTATCTTTTCGATGCCGCTCCCGAAGATCAGCATGTGGTAGCCGACCATGCCGAAGGCGTAGGCAAACGTGAGCGCCCAGAACTTCGCGCCCGCCTCGGTCCACTGGAACGCGGCGAGAGCGTCGAGGTGCAAAAACGAAAAAAGCTCATGGAGTAAGCCGAAGCGCGGGTTGTACACATATTGCAGCCACATCGTCGCCAGCGCCACCGCGCTGATGACATTGGGCAGGTAGATCGCCGCGCGAAAGAACTTCTTGAATTTGATACCGCTGTTGAGGATCACCGCGAACAGCAGCGCCAGCGTCATGACGGCCGCGCCGCCCACCGCCCAGATCCGCAGCAGGTTCCACATCGAGATCCGAAACAGGCTGGTGCCGTAGAGCGACCCGTAGTTTTCAAGGCCGACGAATTGCCATTCGTCGATGCCGGAGGTGACGTTTCCCACCAGAAAAAAGCTCATCAGCGCGGTGCGCAGAATGGGGTAGACGAAGATCGTCAGAAAGAAGACCAGCGCAGGGGCCAGGAATACGACGATCATGGTCTTGCTCTTCTTCACGCGAAAGCCCCCTTAACGTAGAAAAACATTGGATTCGTAACGCCGGGCCGCCCCTCCCGTTCCCCTCCATTCCCCTCATTCCCCTCCATTCCCCTCCTTGGAGGGGTGCCCGCAGGCGGGGTGGTGACCCCGTGAGGGGTGCCCGTAGGGGGCGGGGTGGTGGGCGCCCGCAGGCGGGGGACCCCTCCGGAAAGGGGAACAGGAGGCCGCCCGCCAGGTCAGACGTACGGCCTCCATAGCGTTTCCGAAGCGGTTACTTGCTGGCCGCCTCCATGGCGTCCACGAACTGCTGCGCGGTCTGCTTGCCGGCGCACAGCTTCTGGAAGTTCTCCTTGATGATCGGGGTCATGTCGGGGTTGTTCTCGATGCCCGCCGCCCAGGTCCAGCGGGTGCTAAGGCCGCCCATGACGTCCTTGACCGCGGCGAGCATCGCGGGCCACTCGGCGTTCGCGGTGTCGGCGGGGATGCCCACCGATTCGCTCGACAGCTTCTGGTCAAACTCGCCCTTGGTGATGTAGCGGATCAGCTCAAACGCCTCGGGCGCGACCTGGCTTACCTTGTTGATCGCGTACACCTGCGCGCCGAAGTTGCCGGCCTCGGTGCCGTTCGCGCCGCCCTCGAGCGCCGGATAGGCGAAGCAGCCCCACATGAAGTCCGGGCCGGTCATGGCCTTGACCTCGTTGGGCAGCCACGATCCGTTCAGGTACATGGCCGCGTCGCCCAGCGCCAGCTCGCCGTTCTGGTTGATCGGCCATACCGCCGAGCCGATGGTCGGGGAGAGGAAGCCCTTCGCGGCCAACTCCTCGTAGGCCTTGGCGGCTTCGAGCACCGCGGGCTCCTCCGCCCACTTGCCGTTTTTCACCACGTCGTCGACCCCTGCCTCGCCGATCAGGCGCGCCAGGTGGTAGCCGTACATGCAGATGATGTAGGCGTCGTCGCTGGTGATCGGGATGTAGCCGGCGTCCTTGATCTTCTGGCAGGCGTCAAGGAATTCCGCCCAGGTGGCGGGCACTTGAGCAATCCCGGCCTCGTCGAAGATCTCCCGGTTGTAGAAGTAGTTAAACAGGTTGGGTTGGTAGGGGATCGACTTAAGCGTGCCTCCGCCCACCTCGCGGCAGGCCGCGATCAGGCCGGAGATCGCGGTGGCCTCGTAATCGGAAGCCTTGCTAAGCTCCTCGAGGTCCATGATGTACTTGCCCCAGGTCTTGTTGACGCGGTCGATGTCCTCGTCGAACAGGTCGATCGCGGTGCCGGCGTCCAGTGCGGGCTGTAACCCCTCGCGGATGCCGGTGCGGCCCTTGAACTGCACGTCCACCGTGTTGCCGGTGGCCGCCATGTAGGCATTGACCGCTTCCTGAATCACGACGCCCTGCGGCTCGGTCGATTCCCACATCGACCAATAGACGATGGTCTTGCCCTCGGCGGCCGCGGCGATCCCCACGGACAGCAACGTCGCCAGAGCCAGCAGCATGGTTAGCGCCCTCTTCATGACAGATGACCTCCTTACCGTTTTCGTCATTGCCGAGTGGTCTGACGACCACATCCCACAATGATCGCTCATGTGCATTATACCGAATTTTTTACGTATGTCATAGCAATTATGGTTTGAGCATATAGAAATATCTTCCCAAAATGAAATAATTGTGCTATGATGGCGAGGGGGATGTCGATGAAGCACGCGCTCAACGTGGCCCGGCTGGCCGGCCTGCTCGAGAACCTGCACCAGCTCACACACCTGCAAGTATCGCTGCACGACATCAGCGGCGAGGAGCTATTCTCGGCCTGGTCGCGCAGCGCGTTCTGCGATTTGATCTGCTCTGTCCCGCAGGGCTATCAGCGCTGTTTTGCCTGCGACCGGCGCGCGATCGCCTCGCTGACGCCGCCCTACGCGCCGCTGCAGTACCGCTGCCACGCCGGGCTGATCGACGCCGTGGTACCGATCACCGAGGGCGGGCAACTGGTCGCCACGATATTGTTCGGCCAGCTGCTCGACGACAGCCCGCGCGAGGCCCAATGGGCGCTCACTCGGCAGCTGTGCGCGTGGTACCCCGACCAGCCCGCGCTCGAAACGGCGTTCTCGAATCTCGCCCAGTTCTCGAACCGGCAGATCAAGGCCGGCTACGAAATCATCAACGCCTGCGTCAGCGAGATCCGGCTGGAAGGGCTGATGAAACGCAGCGCGCAGACCGACGCGGAGCGGCTCGACCGCTACATCGGCGAGCATTACGCCCAGCCGCTGACGGTTTCTCAGCTGGCGCAGGCGCTGTCATGCAGCAAGAACAAGCTGTACCTGCTGGCCAAGCAGCTCGAGCCGGGCCTCACGGTGTCCGGCCTGATCTCGAAGCGGCGCATCACCGCGGCGCAGCATCTGCTCGCCCGCCCCGGCGCGACCATCCGCGACGTGGCCGAGTGCGTGGGCATCCCTGACTATAACTACTTCGCCAAGGTCTTCCGCAAGGCCACCGGCATGACGCCGTCGGCGTACAGGTCGCGGGGGCGGTAAGTAGAGACTGAACGGCGGCGGGCGAAAACGCCTGTGCGCCGGAGGAAACTGCGTAGGGGCGACCTGAGGTCGCCCCTACGGGGTATCGCCTTTACAGCGGCGGCAGCGGCAGCGGCTGTTCCATCAGCTTCATGCACACCGGCATATCGCCGAGCATTTCCGGCAACCGCGTCAATTGCCCAAGGTCCATCGCGGCCAGCATCGCGGGCAGCGCGCGCGCGGCCAGCGCGCGGTCGAGCACCTCCATCGCGCTCAGCCGTTCGCCGCGCTCGAGCGCGGCGCAGCACAGCCACAGCTCGTCCAGCGTGCGCCGGTCGATGAGGTAACCGATTTCCCCGAGCCGCGCCCTCAATTGGTTCAGCCGGTGACAGGTTTCGCCGCGCAGCTCGCCTTCGGGGCGCAGCACGTCCATGATGGCGGACAACGCCACCGCGCGCTCGTTTTCCGACGGCATGCGCTCGGCCGGACGCCAGCGCGCATCGGCCGGCGGCGCGTCCAGGCGGATAAAGAACGCGCGAGCAAGCAGCCGCTGAGGCAGCGCGCGCCCGTCGGGCGCGTCCTGCACGGTCAGCGCCACCCACAGCGAGAGCCCCCGCGCGCGCGCCTCCTCCTGCAGGCGGATGGCGCCGTTCATCAACTCGTCGTCGCCCGCCAGGTTGGCGTCGTCGATCAGCAGCAGACAGGGCGCGTTCCCGTCCGCGCGCTCGAGCAGCGCGCGGGCTTCCGGGCCCTCGGCCGAACGCGCCTCGGCGAAGCGCCGCGCGGGCCCACTGAGCCCCAGCGCCGCCGCCAGCTGGCGCACCAGCTGCGACTTGCCGCTGCCGACCGGCCCCGAAACGACCGCCAGAGCGCCGATCGCCAGCGCGGCCAGCAGGCCGACCGCTTCTTCGTTGTCAAGGGAGATGCCGGCATTCTCGAGCCGCACACGGATATCGCTGATTAGCTGGCCCGCACCCGGCTCGTAGAGCTCGAGTGGGCCCGCCGGCTCCCCGCGGTCCTTCATGTGCAGCGCGAGCTCCAGCGCCCGCCCGTTCATCAATTGGGCGGCCAACCGCTCGTCGGCCTGCGCAAGCGCCTCGTCCAGCGCCGCGCGCGCCGCCTCGGCCGCCGCCTGCGCGCTGCGCGCCGCTTCTTCATGGCGCGCGATCCTGTCGTCCAGCGCCTTGAGCTTGCCATCGTGCTTTTGCAGCTCCTGACGGTGGCTCAGGCGCAGTTCCTCCATCAATTGGGCCTTGGCCTCGCTGCGGCGTCGGCGCAGCGCGTCGATCTCGGTCAGCAGCTTCAACCGCTCCGACTCGAGCTCGGCCATCCGTCGGTCGGACGCGTCGGCCTTGATCTGCTCGCCGATTTGGAGCCAGTCGGACAGCGCCGCGCGCAGCTCGCCGTCGGCAAGCAGTCCCTCAAACAGCCCGGCGCGGGCCTGAGGCATCCGAAAGGCCTCCGCAACCGCCTCCACCGCGCGCTCGATCGGGCTGACCACCGGCCGGCCGGTCGCGGTGGCGGGCACCGGATGCCCCAATTGGTCGAAACGCGACCGGCGCCACTGCTCGTCCACCACCTCCGAGAGGCTCCGCCCCTTGCGGGGGTTGATGCCGCTCTGCTGAATCAGCGCCTGTTCGCGCAGGTTCAGCCGCCCGGCAATCGCGCGCGGGCGCGGCGGTTCGGCCGGCTGCATCCAGGGCTTTTCCGGCGCGGGGTCCGGGCGGAGGGTATCCTCCGCAGGCGCGGGCGTCGGCGCGGGTTCCGGCGTCGGCGCGGGTTCGGCTATTGGCGCGGGCGCAGGTTCCGGCGCGGGATCCGGCGTCGGCGCGGGCGCGTTCTCCGGCAAGGGATCGGGCGTCGGCGCGGGTACCGGTTCCGGCGCGGGGGCGGTCAAGCCCTCTTCCGCCTCGCATGCGGTCACGCCGAACGCGGCCGGATCGGTCATCAGCGTCACCGAGCCGCCTTGCCCGTCGCTCAGCGTAAGCAGCCTGTCCCGGAACATCTCCTCGGGCTCCGACAGGAAGGGGTACTCGGACGCGTGGGTGAGCAGCAGGCAGCCCTCGACGTCGGGCGCGTCGGTCCACACCCAGGGGCCGGACAGCGTGCCTTCGCGGCGTACCAGCACATAGCGCGTGCCGGGCCGCTCGCCGCGCAGCGTGACCTGCGCGCCCACGAACACGTACTGGGCGTCGAGCACCTCGCAAAGCAGCTCGTTCGGCACGCGGCGGATCACATCGGAATAGACGATGCAGGTGTTGCGTTCGGACCCGATGCCGTAGTTTTTGTTAGGCCGTATCTTTTCGTTTTCGCCGGGGAATTTGCGCAAATCCAGCATACAATAACGGCCGAGCAGACGCATCCGGTTTTTGAAATGTGCCAGTTCGTTTTTATCGGGCACAATGCGAATGCACCCGTCCTCCGGGAATCTGCCGGCATCCTCGAACATCTGATAGCCTTCCTCTTCCAGGGTCGCCACTGGCCGAATGCGAAAAAACGCCTTTATGGGGTTGTCCTCCTGCAAAAACCCAATCGTCAACTTGCCTGGCAGTGCCATCATGGCATCCCTCCTTCGCTACATTTTACGCGATATCAACCGCTCTTACTATTATAGCATATATTCGCTCAAAATGGAGCGCTAAGTTGAACAAATTTGTTGGGGCTGGCAATCGGCGCCTGCTTATGTGGTATAATCTCCTCAGATGGAGGAATGACCATGCGCCTTACCTACCTGACCGGCCGCGCGCACTCGGTGCAGGCGGCGGTGACCGGACTGCTCTCATCACAGCTGTCGACGCCCGGCGCGGTGATCCTGCTGGTGCCCTCTCAGTTCACGCTGCAGGCCGAGCGCGACGCGCTCGAGGGCCTTGATTTGCCCGGCTCGTTCGAGCTTAGCGTACTGTCGCCCGAGCGGCTGTATGCGCGCGTATTTGAAGGGACCGGCTGGCCGCGCGAGGCCCGCGTGGACGAGCAGGGGCGCACGATGCTGATGCACGCCGCGGCGGCGCGGCTGAAAAAACAATTGACCTGGTATGCGGGCGCGGTTAAGCGGCCCGGCTTCGCCGAGCGCGCCACCCGTCAAATCGCCGCGTTCAAGCAGGCGGGGCTTAGCCCCGAGGACGTGCATGCCCAGGCCCGGTCGGCAAACGGCGCGCTCGCCAGGAAACTGCACGACCTCGCCCTGCTCTACGACGCCTACGAGCGCGCGCTTGCCGGGCGGTTCCTCGACGGCGAAGACGAGCAGGCGCGCGCGGCGCGCGCCATGCCGGACGCGCCGTTCCTGCGCGGCGCGCGCGTGTGCGTGCACGGATTCGACCTGCTCACACCCAAGCTCATAAATACGATCGTCGCGCTGTGCGGCTGTGCGAACGAGGTTACGGTGGCGCTGACGCTCGAGTGCGACCGCGCGGCGCGCGACGCCTACCTGTTCGAGCCGGTCGCGCGTTCGCTCGACCGGCTGACCGCGCGCGCGCGCGAGGCCGGCATCGAGGTGGTCCATAGGCCGGCGACCGAACACGCACCGGACGCGGAAGGCCCGCTGACGGCGCGCGGCGCGATCGGCTTTCTCGAGGCCGAGCTGTTCGCCGTGCCCAGTCGCCCGCGCGCGGGCGCGCCCGGCAGCGTGCAACTGGCGCTATGCAAGAACCCCGACGACGAAGCCGAGTTCGCCGCGGCGCTGGCGCGACGGCTGGCGCGTACGCGCGGCTTTCGCTACAAGGACATGGCGGTGGCTTGCGCCTCGGGCGACCTTAAGACGATGGACGCGCTGCGCCGCGCGTTCGCGCGGGCCGAGGTGCCGCTGTTCCTGGCCGCGGGCCGCGGCGCCGACCGGCACCCGCTCGCGCAGTGCGTATTGTCGGCGCTGCGCATCGCCGCGCGCGGCGTGCAATTGGACGACATGGTGTCCTACATCCGCTCGGGCTTCTCGGGCCTGGACGATGACGAAGCGGATTTATTGGTGAATTACGCCGTCAGCCGAGCGCTGCGCGGCCGACGCTGGCTGCTGCCGCTTCAGCACAGCCCGGACGACGCGGCCATGACCGCGCTCGAGGCGGCGCGAGCGCGACTGGTTGCTCCGCTCGAGCGCCTCATCGAACGGCTGCGCGCGGGACAGGATACGCGCGCGCGCCTGACGGCGGTGTACCAATTGCTCGAGGAGCTGGACGCCTACGGCCAGCTCGAGCGCACGCGCCTGGCGCTCGAGGCGCAGGGCCTTTCCGGCTGGGCGATGGAAGGCGCGCAGGTGTGGAAGCGGGTCCTGGACGCGCTCGACCAGATGGACGAGCTGCTGGGCGCGGAGAAGCTGTCCGCGCAGTCGATCTACGATCTCATGCGCCGCGCGCTGAGCGAGGCTCAGGTCAGGGCGCTGCCCCAGTCGGCCGACGCGGTGGAGGGCGGCGAGCTTACGCACCTCAAGGGCAAGCGCGTCAAGGCGCTGATCGTGGTGGGCGCGTCCGACGCTCCGCCCGAGCGCGACGACGCGCTGCTGTCGGAGGACGAGCTCGCGCTGCTGCCCGACCTGGCCGCGCTGACCGGCGAGGACCGCTCGCGCATGACGCGGCTCAGATTCAAGTCGCTGCTGGCGCTGACGGGCGACTACCTGCTGGTCACGAGGCCGCAGAGCGATGCCTCGGGCCGGGCGCTGCAGCCCGGCGCGTTGATGGCGGAAATTTCGCGCGTGCTGCCGGGCGTGGGCGTGCGCGGCGGCGTGGCCGACGACGAGGCCATGCGCGCGATCCGGCTCGAGCAATTGTCGGTCGCGGCGGCGCGCCTGCCCGCGCTGCTGGCCGCGGGCTCGCGCGCGGCGCGCATCTGCCTCGCGGCGCTCGAGGCGCTGCCCGAGGGCCGCGAGGCGGCCGCGCGCATGCGCGCGGCCGCCTCGCACCGGGTGCGCTCGGAGCAGCTGCCGCGCGCGCTGGCGGAGAAGCTGCTGTCTCCGACCTCGGTGAGCGCGTCGAGGCTCGAGCGGTTCGCACGCTGCCCGTTCGAGCACTTCGCGCAATACGCGCTCCGGCCCGAGGAGTTTCGCCCGTTCGAGCTTTCGCCGCGCGACGCCGGCACCTTCTATCACGCCGCGCTCGAGGCCTTCGTATCGCTGAGCGCCGAGCGCCTGTCGTCGCTTTCGCCCGAGGACAGCCGCGCGCTGATGGATCAGGTGTTGAGCGACCTGGCGGAGCGACAGCTTTGTGCCGGGGACGCGCTGGCCGCGCAGGAGCTCAAGCGCATCAAGGGCGTAGCGCGCCGCGCCGCCGCGATCGTCGCGCGCCAGGCGGCGGGCAGCCGGTTCCGCCCGGTCGCGGTCGAGGCCGAGCTCGAGCGCGGCGAGGCGCAATTGAATCTGGACGAGCGCGGCGCGCTAAGCGGCCGGATCGACCGGGTGGACGAGTGGAAGGACGGCGACGCGCGCTACCTGCGCGTGATCGACTATAAGACCGGCGGGCGCGCGCTGAGCCTGGCCGAGATCTACCACGGGCTGCAATTGCAGTTGATGGTCTACCTGGCCTCGGTGCTCAGGCAGCGCGGCGGCAAGCCTTCGGGCGCGTTCTACTTCAACGTGTCCGACCCGCTGATCGAGACCGAGGAGCGCGACGAGCAGTTGGTCGAGCGGGCGCGCGAAAAAAAACTCAGGCTGAACGGGCTGACGCTCAAGGACGAGCGCGTGGTGCGCGCGATGGCGGCCGAACCCGAGCTGAGCCTGGGTATTTCGTTCAATAAGGACGGCTCGCTGCGCGCGTCCGACCGGCTGCTGAGCGAGGCCGACTTCGACGCGCTGATCACGCACACGCTCGGGAAATCGCGCGAGCACCTTGCCGCGATGCGCTTGGGCGACACCTCGATCGCGCCCTATAGCCTTTCCGGCCGCACCGCCTGCGAGCACTGCGAGCACCGCACGCTCTGCCAGTTCGACGAGCGCCTGGGCGGGGCGGCGCGCGTGCTGCAGCCGCTCACGGCGAAGCAGGTGCTCGAGGCGGTGCGGCCCGCGAACCGCGATGAAAGTTAGGTAAGCATCATTATGCAGTCCTTAATGCGGTTGTTTCCTTACTTTTTATGTGGTTCCTTTTGTACCACAAAAAGAATCCAACCGCTATGGCAAAATAGAATACTGCATACCAGGTAACAAGGTCTACCTTGGAACCTACAAATGTATACCCAAGGAGATTAAACAGGAAGTGAATCCATATGGGAACAAATAGATTTTTGCAGCGATGATAGCAGATGCCTATAATGAATCCCAAAGAAGTAATACAGATGACAAACACTATTATGTATCTTACAAGAACTGTCCCGCTATATCCCGTGTCCAAAAACCAGATTGGAGCATGCCAAAACGACCAGATCAGACTAACCAATAAAGAGCCCCTAACTACACCGATTTTTTCCTCAACTGCCGGTAGTAAATACCCTCTCCAGCCCGACTCTTCTCCCATTGGTCCCTGTATCAGCGTGAAGAAGAGTACGGACATCACGGTTGAAGATGAAAAATCAAATAGGCTTAGGCTCGCAACACCGCTTTGAATGGAAACCATGTAAACGCTTGATACAAAAGCAATTGCCTGTATTATGGTCGTTGTTACCAGCAAACCAAGATCCAGCTTTGCCCCAAACAGGTTTTTATAAAAAGCCTTTACCGTGCTGCCTGGGTATAGCTTTCTAAACATGAGAAGCAATACATAGGTTGGGGTCCACGCTGTTATGGCAGTCAACCAGCTCATCACCAACGGCGTTCCATGCAATAATCCTGTCGCTATGGCGCCTAACGTCAATAGCAATAAGCCAAACAATCCAAAGGTAAAGACCAAATATCTCACGATATAGTTTTCCGATTCCGAACCATTCATGTTCTTATGTTTTCTCGGGTACAATTTATGACTTTTCAAAACAAACGCTCCCTTCCGCTTTGAAAACCTCTTCACCCTCTGACAAGTGCATTTTGCCATCAACCGTCGTGTTCAGTACATCAAAATCCACCAAAAACTGCCGATCGTTGCTCGCTCTGCTCCCGGAAAAAGTCGTTTTCTCTGCACAACCGGCTGCGCAAATGACCAGGACAAACGATAACATAAGCAGAACATTCTTTATCACTTTTAACCCTCATACCTTATTCATATCAAATCTCCGTCCAAAGCCATACTCCCGCCCGGCTTCATGATCTCCTTGATGTTTAGCTTCAACCCGATTATTAGCATCCTTCTTCCCCGCGATTCCTTGGGTTATCGTTTCTCGTTTGTGCATTTGAGGACTTGGGCAGTAAACGCCAATAAAGTAAAGTGCCGCCGGTTCGTCATTGAAACCTAATGTCCACGGGCCGCTTGTTCTCGTTGAAGTAGACGCTGTCGCCCTCGGGGTAGTGCCAGACCGACCGGATGACGGACGGGCGGAGGATCCCGTCCACCGCGCGGTATTCCTCAAAGAGGGCAGACCATTCCACGAACTGCTCGCTGCCGTCCATGCCGGTCGCGACCCGGTCGCCGGTGCGGAAGGAGCGGATCTCGTCTCCCTCGAGCGTGAATACGCCCTCTGCGCTCATCCCGTTATAGGATATCATGGCCCGGACATGGTCGTCGTCCATGACCTCCCAGGTGATGAAGTCCTGCAGCATGGCGCTTGGCACCATGGGACTCTCGGCGAGCCAGGTGACAAGGCCGGCGCGGTTCATCTGCTCGCCCCGCTGGTTAAACAGCCGGATGACCTTGGCCAGGACGCCCTCCATGCTGCCGGCGCCCTCCGCGAAGGAATCGAGCCCCTCAAAGGGAATCCCGTAGAGCGAGGATGTGATGAGGGCGAAGCGCTCCGGCCTGTCGGCCAGATTCAGCTGCGCGTAGTCGATGGGGATCGTCCGGTCTTTGGACATCCGGAAGTCGACCCCCTCAAGCGCGGTCCGCATGGAGAACATCTTCGGGGTCCCCAGATATCCGCAATGGCGGATGTATCGCTGCATCGGAGGGGGGAGGTCCCGGAGGTCTTCCTCGGTGAACATTTCCGGGTCGGTATCCGCGGCCCGGACCCTCTTTGCGACTTCGCCCTTAAAGCGCGCGGCGGTCGGCGAATAGGGGATCCCGAGGAAAAGAACGGCACCGACGAGCAGGACCCCGACGAGGGCAAGTATCGTTCCCATACGCTTCCTATGCCTCTTCTTCATGTCGATCATCATACGATATCTCCATCTCCCGAACGTTGTCTTTCAGCTTTTCAATCAGCCGGGCAAAGGCCCGCAGTTCTTCTGCCTCAAAGCCTCCGAAGAGCGCCTCGAGGAAGCGGTTCTCCCGTACTTCACGCCCCCGCAGGTGTTCCATACAGACCTCGGTCGGGCGCAGGCGCAGTATCCGCGCGTCCTGCGGGTCCTTGCGCATGGACACAAAGCCCGCCTTTTCGAGGATCAGCGCCATCTTCTTGACGTTCTGCCTCGAACTGTTGATGAGCCCCGCCACTTCCCCGATCGAGGGCTCGGCGCTTCCGGAATTGATCACCCCGGCGAGCAGCAGCCACTGCTTGGTCGAAAGCTTCCTGTCCATCCTGTCGCCGAGGATCTGGAGCTTGTTGGAGAGCGTGAAGATCGACACGAAGATGAGGGCCTTGGCTTTGAGATCCGACATGGGCTTCCTCCTGACGGACCGGTTGTGCGCGTAGGGCGTACGATGATCCTATTCCCAAGCATCAGTAACCGGTTGCGTTTATTATAGGTATCTGGTTGCCTTTTGTCAAGGGGGAGCGGAATTTTTTGCGGGAGGGCAACGAAGCCGATTGAATTCGATCGCGCCTTGCGAATCGCCCGTCAGAAATGGAGAGCGGCGAAGGCTTCGCTGCCCTTTGTTTTCAGGAAAGCGTACAGGCCGGCGTTCGCCGCGGCCAGCAGAAGCGAGAACAAGACAGTAAAGGTCTCTACATCCGCCTTGCCGTGCAATTTGAATGCGTAAAGCGCGGCGGTACCGCCTACAACAGCCATGGATCCAAACATGGCCACCATGGTGCTCAGCCCCCGTTTGATGGCAGTCGTTTCATTGATCCAGTCAAACTTGGGAAAACGAAGGTTTACGGCGACGCCGAAAAGCGCCGCAAACACCGTCAGGAGCGCAGGGGTGGCAAACAGCAAGATCCTCATGCCCATGCTCAGATCCAGGATGGCGTTCAAAACGGCTGCGGCAAAAGCGATGGATGGCAGGCATAGGATCATATGCGCATACGCTTTGGACAGCAGCACGTCGCTCCCTGCAATAGGGATGGACTGTGCGATCCACAGGTTTTTGCCCTCAAGCGAAATCGAAGGGGCCGATATGATGTTGGTAGCCGAGATTCCGCCCAGCATCAGGAGCACAATCGGCCCCCGCATTTCGGCGATGGCGGGAATATTCCCTTCAAACAGAACCGCCAGCAGGTCGCGCTTTACGAGCATCGCTATCGGAAAGATGAACGTAAAGATGACGCCCAACGCGGTATTCAGGATGTACATGGGGCTTGAAAAGAAATGCCGGATCTCCTTGCGCACCAGCGCCGTCATGGCCCCGCTCACCTTGAGCGGCATTTTCCTGTACGCCGTTTTCACCGAGCCCGGGCGCGTCGTTACAATGCGGATGAAGTTTGCGGAGACGATCCAGACCGCGACAATAAACGGGGCGACCGTGCACAGGATGAACAGAAGCAGGCTCACGGGGTCCTTCCCCGCGACCGCGTTTCCGAGATGGTACGCCGGGAACAAGGCGCGCCGTATTGCATCCGCAATGGCTACCCCATGGGCGATGAGGTGACTTATATACCCGTTCATCTGGGAGAAAGCGTAGAAGTACAGGAGCAAGAGGCCGACCGAGAGCGTCGTTACAACGAGGGACTTGTTCCGCACCCGCGAGGAGATCAGGGTCAGCAGCCACCCAAAGAGGCAGGAGAAGGACATCGCGAGCAGAGGCAGGAAGAGAAAGGCTACGACAAAGTAAAGGACGCCCGAAACGGATACGGGTGCGTTCATGCAGTAAACCGCACCGGCCGGAACAACGACGCAACCCTCGACGATGTAGTCCGCCGCCAGCAAAATGGCCATCCGCGATATCAGGATCAGCCTTGGCGGAATCGGCATGGAAAGGAGCAGCTCATTGTCCTTCGCCTCAAACAGCTGCGATTGAGCCATCGGCACGCCGCCGATCAGGATGAACGCGAATGAGATCATGCCCGCGAGCGAAAAATACAGCCAGTCAAGGCCGGCCATATGGAGCGGCTGGCAGATCGCGCCGAACAGGCTCCCAAGCAGCATCAGGAAGTTCCCAATCACAAAAAGTGCAAGGAGGCCTGTCAGCGCCTTGAGCAGGGGGGTGTGCTTCCTTTTTACGCGCGTTCCCCGGAAAATGGAGCTGAACAGCGCGTATACACGGGCCTTTATTAGCGTCCTAAGCATTTTGATCCTCCAGTTCCAGGAAAACGTCCTCGAGCGATTCGGCGCCTTTGACCTCGCTCATGCTGCCGGATATGACGAGTTTGCCCTTGCGGATAATCGCCACCTTGTCACAAAGCTTCTCTGCCACTTCCAGCACATGCGTGGAGAAGAAGACCGCGCCGCCGCGATCGCACAGCGCCCGCATGAGCTGCTTGAGCGTGTGTGAAGCCTTTGGATCAAGGCCGGTGAACGGCTCATCCATCATAATGAGCTTAGGCGAACGGATCAGCGCGGAGATAATGGCAAGTTTCTGCTTCATGCCATGCGAGTAGGCGCAGATCAGTTGGCCGAGATCAGGCGTAAGCTCAAACAGGTCCGCGAATTCCCTGATCCTCCGCTCACGCTCTCCCTGCGGTATGCCATAGATATTGGCGATAAAATTGAGATACTGGATGCCCTCATAAAACTCATAAAGATTGGGATCGTCCGGGATGTAGGCGATCATTTTTTTGCACGCGATCGGCTTTTCCTTTATGGATAAACCGTTGATGTACACTTCGCCCGCGTCAAACCGCAGGATGCCAGCGCACGCCTTGATCGTCGTGGTCTTCCCAGCGCCGTTGTGCCCAATAAACCCAAATATCTCTCCCCTTTTAATATGGAGCGACAGGTCATCGACCGCCTTATGATCCCCATAGGCCTTCGTCAAATGTTTTATCCTCAACATGCGCATCGCCCCTTTTCATTTCGTTGCAAACGCCTGTCCCCCCGGCATCGCTTCCATCGAATGGTTGATGTCCTTAGGGATCGTTCTTCTGGCGGACAAGAGCATGGGATCGAAGTACTTCTTCCAGAACTTGTTGGCAAACGGATAACGGAAACTCGTCATAGGTTATGTATCCAAACAGAGCATCGCCGGATTTGAGGGCGAACGCAATTCCGTCTTCGACCTTCTCTGACAAGTGGCCTTCGATCGCGCCGGTGTTCTTGATCCAATTGCGCGGAAACGACCTTGAGCCGCCACAATAACGCTTGTATTGCTCAACCCAGAGATCAACGGCCTGGGCAATGTCCCGCGCCTGCATTTTGCTCATTCTGAAATCCTGTGCCATACTTCCTCACTCAGGGGCAATTCCCATTGTCTTGCTCAAATCTCGGCAAACCACATTGCGGCCCACGCGCATCGTTCAAACGACGCAATCATCGCGCAGGCGATCACCGTTTCCCCCTACTTGAACTGAGTTCTTCCAAAGGCCGCGGTCGCATCGTCTACGCCGGCCAGGCCCGTGGATGTATCGTTCTGCCAACCGCAGGCGAGATCCTGGCATTGCCGTCCGGATTCACCGCCCTTGATAATTTGCTCTATGAAGCGTGTGAATCCCTTCAAGCGAGCCCACGCTAAGCGAATGGCCTGCCACATGCCTTGGGTTAAGGATGACCTGAGATGGTCCTCGCCTACGCCTTCAACCCTGCAATACTCCCTTATATCGTCATAGATTTCACTGTCGCGCAACCTCGTGTAGAAGGTTCTATCAAGCATTATCGCTCTCCATTCAGGCGAATTACAATCATCGCCAGTTGTTACACGGCACAAAGCTTGCGGGCGTAGGCCGCCGCGACATATCCGCTTGCCGTTTCTCCGCCGTCCCATTCGAGCAGCCATAGATTCTCGAAAGTTTCGCAAAGACATCTTCATGCATTCAATCCCTAAAGACCGCTCCGAAGATGAAGGCCCGGCCTCGAGGTCCGACATGGGCCGCCTCCCGGAGGACCGGCTTTGTGCGTGAGGGAGCGTGATTCGTAACCGGTTGCGTTCATTATAGGTAACTAGTTGCATTTTGTCAAGAGGGGAGGGATTTTTTTACTTTCTCGCGGGCCGGGTTTGTCCATGGTCTGGCGCAGCGGCGCTGCGTCAAGCGCTTTGCAGAAATGAGCGGGCGCAAAAGAGTCCGCCAGACCGCGTCGGCCAGCGCGCGCTCTTTCCGGCGGCGCGATGCCGTCGATCGCGACCACCGCGCGCAGCTTTGTGCAGGCCAAGTCCAAAGCCGCCGCGCAAACTATCAATCGCTTCCAATGTAGAAACCTCCCGGATCGGATATGCTAAATGCGATTGATTCCAGCGCGCGCCGCTGTCAATTGTTCACCGCGCGTTCATAGATTGGCTAAAATGGCTTGCTACAATACAATCACCAACCAGAATCGGAGGTGCGATATCATGAAGACCATAAGCAAATCACACTGGAACAACCTGATCGCGCTCTTGCTGGCGGTACTGCTGGCGAGTGTGCTCGTAGGCGGCTCGGTGCTGGCGCAGGAGCAGGAGCAGGCGCGCGGCGTGATCGGCGACAACAACCCGGCCATCGCGGTGGCGCAGAAGACCGAAAACTCGGTGGTGGGCGTCATCACCAACGCCACCAACTGGCGGCGCGGCCAGGGCGAGAACAGCACGCAGATCGCGCAGGGCTCGGGCGTGGTGATCGAGCCGGGCTACGTGCTGACCAACGCCCACGTGATCGAGCAGGGCAACACCTACGAAGTCGCGCTGCCGTCGGGCGAGACCACGCAAGCGAAGCTCGTGGGCAGCGATTTCTCGACCGACCTGGCCGTGCTCAAGGTGGACTCGTCCGAGCTGACGCCGGTGAAGGTGGGCATTTCCAGCGACCTGCTGGTCGGCTCGACCGTGATCGCCATCGGCAACCCGGGCGGCACCGTGCTGGCCAATACCGTAACCAGCGGCATCGTATCGGCGCTCGAGCGCACCAGCGTCAACGCGCAGAACGCCTCCCGCGCCATCTCCTACATCCAGCACGACGCTTCGATCAACAGCGGCAACTCGGGCGGCGGCCTGTTCAACATCAACGGCGAACTCGTGGGCATCAACACGCTTAAGTACCTGGGCAGCGGCTTCTCGCAGGCCGCCTTCGAGGGGCTGGGCTTCGCGATTCCGATCGACATGGCCTACCCGATCGCCCGCGACCTGATCCAGTTCGGCAAGGTGCAGCGCCCGCAGATGGGCGTGATGGTTCAGACGATCGACGGCCCCGAGCAGCCGATCAACACCAACCCGCCGGCCAGCGTGGGCGTGATGTCGCTGAATGAAAACAGCCCCGCCCAGCGCGCCGGGCTCAGGCAGTTCGACTTCATTACCGAGATCGACGGCGTCCGCGTCAAGTCGCTGCAGGAGCTGACCACGCAGATGGATCAGCACAAGGCGGGCGACACCGTCAAGATCACCGTAGCGCGCTACGACAACGCGGAAGCGCTGCTGAATTCGCTCGGCTACCTGAACGGCAACCAGAGCGGCGGCGACAACTCCCCCTACGGCGGCGGTTACGGCTACAACGACCCCTTCGGCGGCTTCTTCGGCGGCCGGCGCGGCCCGTCGTACTACAACCCCCCGGCGAACGTCGTGAGCGACTTCGAGACGCTGACGTTTGACGTGACGCTGGAAGTGCTGAAGTAAGCAAGGATAACGGTCATCGGGGCTGCAGCGCCGGGAGAAAGGCGCTGCAGCCCCGCTTTTGATGGTCGTAGCGCCAAGAATCGATGCCGTAGGGGCCGTGGTTTTTTTGAGACCGGACATCGGGAACGCCGCGCCGCCGTCACCCAGAGCCGGCCGCGCGGCCCTATCGCTTGGGGGACGGATACGGCGGCGCGGGGTTAGGGGGGGACGAAAGTCACGCCAAGGGCTCCACCCCCGGACCCCGCCAAAGGGCATTGCCCTCCGGACTCCCTGAACCGCCCACGCGGGGTTGCAGGCGTTCGTACAGCGCGCGGGACATAATGCCCGCGGCGCGCGAGCGCAGCGTGCGGCGCGCGGGAATCGGGTAGCCCGCCTCATCGAACGCCATCGCGGACAGCGCGTGCGGGTTGCCCTCACCGACGCCCTGCGCAAAGATCCGCCGCTCCGGGTGCCACAGCAGCGCGCCCACCACGTCGTCCCGCTGCACATAGTTGAGCGCGCGTTCCTCGAGCGCCGCGCGCTCCGCCTCGCTCAACTGCCCCCGCGCAAAGCCCTGAGCATCGAACACCACCGCGCGCGCCGCCGTATTCTGCGAGGTGGCCAGCGCGTACAGCGCGTTATGCGCCCCCTTCGAATGCCCGGTGAACAACAGCGGCCGCCGCGCGTGGCGGGCCGCGAAGCGCCGTACGTCGTCGTACTGCGCCGATCCGAGCAGCGGCGCGCGCACATTGTCCCACCAGTCCACATTGCTGGGCGCACAGCCGTGCGTCGACTCCGAGCCGCGGAAGGCGGCCAGCACAGCGCCTCGCGCATCCTCGAACGCGTAACCAACGAATCCATTGGTATGATTGTGGTTTATGTAGTCGGTCACCCAAAGCTTAAGCAGCGCCTCGTCGCGCAAAATCGCCTCCAGCGCGCGGGCGCCCTCGCCCTCGGGGCCGCAGGGCGGCGGTTCCTGCAACAACGCGCGCGCCAGCTGGCCGACGCTCAGCGAACAATTGACGCGCGGCAGCAACCGCTCCGGGACGTCGTACCCCGCGAGCACGCTCATCAGCGCCAGCTGTTTCGGGGTCAGGTTCACGCAAAACACCTCCAGATCGCGTCCGCCTAAGACACGCGGGCCGAGCGGCGGGATCAGCGGCGGCAGCACGGTCGCCAGCACCCGGGCCGTCACCTTGAACACCCCGCCGACCGGCGCTTTGTCCGTGAAGCCCGGGTCGAACAGCCTCGATGTATAGAGCCCGCCGCGTCAACCAAAAATACGCGCCGCCCCGCCTGCGGGCGCCGCTCCAAAGCGGGGAAATGGTTCGGCCACAGCCGCTGCCACCATTATATGGGGTTCGGACGGAATAGGTTCGCGCGAACGGTTCAAACTATTGTGCATAGAGAGGATGTGACAGTATGAACCCCAACCAACTGCGCGAGCTCGCGAACCGCTGCATCCGCGCCGTGCGCCGACACGCCTTCTACCTGTCGCTGGGCGCCTGCCTGCTGTTGCTGGGCGGCGCGCTGATGCTGGCGCGCGCGCGCATGAACGCGCCGACCCCGCCGCCGACGCCGACGCCCGCGCCCGCACAAGCCTCGTCCAGCCTCGACGAGCGGCTCGCCCAGCGGCAGGATGCGCCGACGCTTCACTGGCCGGTCGCCGGACGCGAACTGCTCACTCCGCACAGCCCCGACGAGCCCACCTGGTCGGACACGCTCTCGCTGTGGCAGACCCACGTCGGCGTCGACATCGCGGCGGTCAAGGGCGAGGTGGTGCGCGCGGCCGCCGCCGGCACGGTGACGCGCGCGGGGCGCGACGCGCTGCTGGGCAATGTGGTGGAGGTCACCGGCGCGGATGGCGTGTTGACCCGCTATGCAAACCTTGCGACCAGCCAACTGGTCAAGGAAGGCGACCGCGTGCGTGCCGGCGACGCGCTGGGCGCGGTGGGCGACTCCTCGGCGCTCGAAGCCGGCCTTACGGCGCACCTGCACTTTGAAGCGTGGAACAATGGAGAGTGGCTGGCACTGCCCTGACCCCCCATGTCTAAAACACGTCCTCAACGAGAAAAAGATGTTATCTTGCGCACAGATCGGGGTAACTATGCTATAATCGAGGCGGCATACTGCGGATAAAGGAGGGCTGCCGATGAAGGGTCAAATCGCCCCGTCGGTCATGTGCGTAGATTTCCTGCATCTCAAGGAGACTCTGCGCGAGCTCGAAGCGCTGGGCATGGAATACCTGCACGTCGACATCATGGACGGCAGCTTCGTGCCCAACTATACACTGGGCCCCGATTTCTGCCGCGCGCTCAAGCGCGCCTGTAAGGTTCCGCTCGACATCCATCTGATGGTGACCGAGCCCGAGCGCAAGCTGTCGTGGTTTCCGATCGGCGGGGGCGACTGCGTCTCGGTGCACTATGAGTCCACCCCGCACCCGCTGCGCGCGCTTCAGGCGATCCGCGCGCTGGGCGCAAAACCCATGCTGGCGCTGGGCCCCATGACGCCGGTTTCGGTGCTCGAGCATGCGCTCGGCACGATCGACGGCGTGCTTATCATGACGGTGAACCCGGGCTTCGCGGGCCAGCAGCTGGTTCCGGGCGCGTTCGACAAGCTCGCAAAGGCGCGCGCCTTCCTGGATGCGCACGGCGGCGAGCGCGTCCGGATCGAGGTCGATGGCAACGTCAGCTTCGAAAACGCGATCAAGATGCGCGCGGCCGGCGCGGACATCTTCGTGGCCGGCACGTCGAGCATCTTCTCCCCCGGCGCGCCGCTCGGCGAGCTCACCGCTCGGCTGCGCGCCTGCATCGAATAGGATGGGGATCCCGGTCACGGCGGACGGCTGGGCGATCGGCGAGGAAGGCGCCGGTCGGCCAGCCGCGCAATTTGGCGAAATCGGCAATCGTTGAATGGGGGGACAACATGAACAAGCGCATCCATGAATCCTATACGGAGCAGGTGCAAATCCTGACCCAGAGCTCGATGAACGGCTACAACCGGCTGTTCGGCGGCAAGCTGCTCGAATGGATCGACGTGGTGGCCGCGGTGGTGGCGCGGCGGCATGCCAACTGCAACGTAACGACCGCGGCGATCGATCAATTGACTTTCGACGGCGCGGCCTACGTCAACGACACGCTGGTGCTCAAGGGCCGCATCACCTATGCGGGCACGTCGTCGATGGAGGTGCGCGTGGATACCTATGTGGAGCAGCTGTCGGGCGAGCAGCGGCTTATCAACCAGGCCTACATGGTGATGGTGGCGCTCGACGGCCTGGAGCGCCCGACCAGGGTGCCGGGGCTGACGCTGGAAAGCGACGCCGAGCGGCTCGAATGGGCGGCCGCCAAGGAGCGCTACGAACAGCGCAAGGCGCGGCGGCGAGCCGCCACGTAGAACCGTTCCATCTTTCCCCGCAATTTACCCGGAATCAATCTACATCTTGTATTACGCTTCATCCGGAAGTGGTATATATAGTAGGTCAACAGCTACCGAAAAGGAGATGAGGCGTATGCAGACCAACATCCATGTGTTGAACGGCGTCCTGCCCGAAGACGAGCTTCAAGCCTATCTGGAGCATGCGCGTACGCAGTACGGCCGAACGCCCAGAACGATGACGATAACGGTGGACGGGGACTATGTGGACCTCGACTACACCTTCGATAGCCAGCCGTTCGAGCGCATCCGGCGCATCACCGGCTACCTGGTCGGCACGCTGAACCGCTTCAACGACGGCAAGCGCAGCGAAGAGCGCGACCGCGTGCGCCACGCGATGTCGTAAGTCTAAGGAACGCCCCCTGCCCGCACGCGCGGCCAGGGGGCGTTGTTGTTCCCCGTTCTTGGGGCCTGCGACGCCGCAATCCGTAGGGCGGCCTGCATTGTCGCCCGCCCGTTCCCCTCCGAGGAGGGGCTTTGCCATGCGCCGGGGCGGTGAACCTGATTTAAGAACCGTCGCGGCCCGACTCGGCTTTCTCTGACGCGCGCCAAAGGCCCCGAAGGCATCCGCCCTCGGGGCCTTCATGATCCCTTCCGTGCACCGGCTCCAGGCAATCGCCGATTCAAGCATGCGTGCGGTGGCGAGCTGATTTCCCGTCAGATCGCGCTTGCAAAAACCGAAGGCGCGGCGGCGCTGCGCCGAGGGTTTTTCGGGCACGAGATGGCGGGCATGCAGCCGCCGACCGAATCAATCAGCGATTGCTTAGGATCAGTTCCTCTACATCCCCCGCCGGCGCCTCCGGCGCGGCGTCGCTCAGGTAGGCGTACACCACCGCCTGGGTCCAGGTCGCGTAGGCGTTCGCCTGGTAATTTTGCAGACGCGGCACGAATAGGTCGAAGTACACGTTCGAGTACACCGGCACCGCGGGCAGCAGTTCGTTCCAGCGGGTCTGGAAGGCCACCCACTTCTTGAGGTAGCCCAGCACGTCGCCCTGCTCGGTCTTGTGCATGTCCATCGCCAGTTGCCAGAGCTGCTCGTCCTTGAGTCCCGTCGCGTTCAGCGTCCCCTCCGGCGCGTAGGCGTAGCTCGGATCGAACACGCTGGTAAAGTTGGTGCCCAGGTAGAACAGGTTGAACTCGCGCGGCTGCTGCCGGTAGTACTGGGCGAGCAATTGATCGAGCGGCACCTGCGTGATCGTCAGCTCCACGCCGATGCCCGCGAGCGGCGCTTTCAGCACCGTCTCGAACGCTGCCGCCGCCGCGTTGCCCTGCGGCACGGCCAGGTTGAAGCTAAGCTTCATCCCGTCCTTGTAGCGCACGCCGCCCGCCGCCTCGTCGTAGGCCTCGCCCGCCTCGCCACGCGTCCAGCCGTCCTCGACCAGCAGCGCCTTGGCCGCGTCCACATCAAACGCGTAGGGGTTCAGGTGCGTGATCGACAGCGCGCCCCACTCGGCCATCGCGGCTTCGTAGGCCGCCGTCTCTTCCGCGGTCGCGCCCTCGGCGGGCTGCTCGACCGGCGCCGTCAGCGCGCCGCTCACCAGCCGCGTCATCCACTGGCCCATGCCGTAGTAGCCGTCGACCGGCATGCCGTAGTTCTTGATGTACTCGCTGAGGAACGCGTCGCGGTCGAAGCCCAGCGCCACCGCCTGACGCACCTTCTGCGACTGGCCGGGGCCCTGCTCGGCGTCGAAGCTCAGCATCGTCAGACCCACGCGCGGGTAGTTGCTGACGCGCACAGCGCCCGCGCCGGACAACGCGATGCCCGCGTCGATCACATCCGCCTGCGTGCCCTTGTTCAGCAGGTCGATCTCGCCGTTTTTCAGCGCCTCGATCGCGTTTGCGGGCGTGACGTGCTTTAGCGTCAGCCGCTCGATTTGCGGCTTCTGGCCGTCGGCCAGGCCCTTGAAGTAGGGATTGATCTCAAATTTCGCGACCTTCGCCTCGGCGTCGTAGCTGACCAGCTTGTACGGCCCGCTGGTTACGCCCGGGTGCGAACGGTAGCCGGTCGCCATGTCCATGACCGTCTGCGGCAGCACGTTCTCCAACGCGTTCGCGCCGGCGGCGTCGCGGATGTACGCGCCCTCGCCGTCGTCGCCCACCGCGTAGCCCGGCGCGATCACGGAAACCGGGTAGGGTTTGAAATTGAGCAGGCCCAGCTCGTAGAAGAACGGCAGCCGGTCGGCGCGCACGGTCATCGAGAACTGGTGCTCGCCCAGCAGCCGCACGCCCGCGAGCGTTGCGGCCTCGTCCGCGGCGTACGCCTCCGCGCCCAGGATGTAGTCGGTGCCGCCTATCGCGGCGCCGATCGAGCGCATGGCGGGCATGGCGGTAAGCAGTATCGAGAACACGTAATCGCGCGCCGTGATCGGCGTGCCGTCGCAATACACGAGGTCCTGCGCGATCGACACGATGTAGGTCTTGTTGCCCTCGGCGTCGGTCTGCGCGGCCAGCGCGCTCACGACGCTCGGGTCGGCGCTGAACATGCCCTGTTCGGCGTTCCAATTTACCAGGCCATAGCCGTGCAGCAGCTCGCGCACGTCGATGTCCGACGCGTTGTTGCCCCACAGATCGGTAAAGAAATGCCCGCTGAGCGCGGTCATGGAGCCCACAATCAGCTCCTGATACGCCTCTTCCGCCGTCCGCCCGCCCAGCGCCGGCGCGTCCGTAGCCGCCGGCTCCGCCAGCGCGACGCCCGACATCAGCATCAACGCCGCCATCAGCATGGCCAACAATTTCTTCATGGCTGTCCCTCCTTCATAAATCGCAAAATACAGGGGACGGTTCTCCGGTTGGATTTGAAAATACAGGAACCGTCCACCTGTATCGGTATCATCTTCGTCATCGGCGGGCCCATTCCCATTCCCATTCCCATTCCCCTCCTGGGAGGGGTGCCCGCAGGCGGGGTGGTGACCCCCGTGAGGGGTGCCCGCAGGGGAGGCGGACCCTGTCGTACCCAAGACGCCGTCGGCGTCGCCCCTGCGTGATGCCCCTGTCGGCCCCACCACCAGCCATGCCCGGCGCGTGTAACCGCGCCGGGCCGGCCATGTCATTTACTCGAAGCACTCACCCACGTTGGCCACCACCGCTCCGACGCCCAACGGGACGCCGTATTCCATCAGGTCCACCAGCGGGATTTCCGGCTCCTCGGGCGTGCCCGTCGGCGCGTAGTACACGGTGACCGTCAGGTTGTACGCCGGCATCGTGCCGCTGATCGTCGCGTCGCTCGCCGTGTATCCGTCGATCACCGGCGATGTCACCGCGAAGCGGTCGCCCGCGTTCATCGCGGTCCTGCGGTAGGTCGGCGCGGCCGTCCCGCCGGTCGTGTACACGTAGTTGATCGTCAGCGTGTACTCGTTCTGGTCGTACACCACGTCCGCCCGCACGTCGCCCTTCGGCATCACGCCGAACACCTTCGAGAGGTCAGGCGTCCATCCCTTGATCCGCGGCGAGGCCACGTTGTACGCTGCGCCTTCGGCGAGGTTCGCCCGGTAGGTCGGCGCGGCGGTCCTGCCGTTGATTTCGCCATACCAGTACAGCACGCTCAGTTCATACTGGCCCGGCTGCGGCTCTTCCGGCACCCACTGCGCCACATAGTTCGCGTCGCCCGTCACATACTGCTGCACACTCGGCAGCCATCCGGTGAACAGCCATCCGTCCTCGCCAGCGGCCGTGCCCGAGAACCCCGGCGTCGCCGCCCCAAGGCCCAGCCCCGGATAGCTCTGTGCGGCGAAGGTCCCATGCTCGCCCGGCTGGTAGGTCACGGTATAGGTGGTCGGGGCGGGGGGCGAGTAAGGCTCGTTCGTTACGGTAAAATAGATGTAGATGTTGCCATCTTCATACGGGCCATCCTTCGTAATCCCCACCAACCTGTAGCCTGAGATGCTCCCCTCCGACACCGAGTAAGCATACTCCTTGCCTTCGCCGCTATACCTCGGCTGCGGCTCGAACTCGAATACCCATCCCGTTTCGTTCGTAAGGGTTTTCTCTTTGCCCGTTTCCGCACCATCGCGCAGTAGCTTGATCGTTACCGGCGGATGCGACAGCGTTCCCTTGGCCCTCATCAGACTCAGCTGCGGCTCCGAACTCTCGCCGTCGGTCCATTGTTTCCGTCCTCTGATGATGATCCTGTTGTTGGGCTCGATGTCGACGGTCTCCTCGTCACTGTCCTCAACCGGATCACCTTCCGGATTCGGATTCGGCGCTTCCGCCGTCGCCACGTTCACCAGCACACCATCGCCGTTCGCAATGTCTTTTGCCGTTACCGTATGCGTGTACACGATGATATCGAACGCGTCGGGTGCCAAACTGGCGATCTTGATCAACCCGTTCTCCATCGTATGGCCGCTCGTCACAGTGTCCACCATCGGATCGCTCACCGTGATGTCGGTCAGTAGCACGTTCCCGGTGTTGGTCACCTTCACGTGGTACTCGATCTCATCGCCCAAGTTGTAGACTGTTCCAGGTTCGCCCTGCGCCGTCTTCTCGACGTTCAGAGAAGCGTCGATCTCCACATACAGCACCTGCACCACGTTCCCGTCCACACCGATCTTCAGCGGCATCAGCGTCACAATCGTGCCGGCCAGGTAACCCGCGGGCCTCTTCGCGTCCTTCCAGTTCGGGTCATCCAGGTCGCCTGCAATCAACGCATCTGTCAGGTCGCTGCCAAATTCCTTCGCAGCCCCGTCTACCGTGCCAAGCAGCGTACCTGTACCGTCCGCCGCGTCTTGGTAGTACTCGATCGTGTAGGGAAAGCTATCCTTCGTGTACAGCACGGTCGCTACGTTGTTAGCCGGGTTGGACGTAATCGTGATGTTGGTCACACTTGCCTCGCCAGGCTTCCTGTATCCGTCTGGCGCGTGCAACATGTCGTTCACGGCCACCATCTCTCCAAACGTCTCGGTCCCGCTTTCCATCCCAACTTGGTTATCGTCCTCAATCGAATCCTTGTAGTACTTCACTGTCCAGGCATAGATGCC